>JAIOJO010000454.1 GCA_019911985.1 Sulfuricellaceae bacterium
CGCGCGGTGTGGTCATTCCACACAAGCGTCGAGCGACACCGCCCGGCGCCCGCAAAACCCCGTCCCGTAAGGGTTGTGTCAAAAGCCGGCGTCTGCGGCGTTGCGCTCCTTGGCATCGTAGGCTCGCTACGACCGGCGTCGCGCGCCTTGTAGCCACCGGCTTTTGACGCAACGCGATCCCCGTGCGACTTAATCAGAGGCTCCTTAGCCCAAGCATACACCGGTATGAGCAGACTGTGGCTGTGCAAAAGCACAGTCTCAAGTGAGCTTGCATGCCCTAAAAACTGCAAGTATCGTCCTTCCTTTGGCTTGGCCGCGACAGGATAGTGGGAACAGCCCGGAGGATAGCCGGGCGTCGAACTATTCAGCCACGATCAATCAAGGAGACAACATGAAAACCACATTACTGTACGCGCTGCTAGCGCTTTGCTGTGCCGCCCTTACCCTGTCTGCGCCTACCGGGGCGGAAACCATGAAAGCGGGCCGCAGCGCCGCGGCGGGTAAGCAAAAGGTAGTCATACAAGTGAGCGACAACGACCCGAAAAAGTGGGGGCTCGCCTTGAATAATGCGGAAAATGTTCAGGAGGATATTGGCAAGGGCCGGGTCGATATTGAAATCGTGGCGTATGGCCCGGGCCTGCCTATGCTCAAGCTGGATTCGCCGGTCGGAGGGCGGGTGGCGGAAGCGCTGGCGAATGGAGTTCGTGTCGTGGCGTGTGAAAACACGATGCAGAAAACGAAGCTCACGCGGGAGGACATGCTGCCGAGCTTGGATTACGTTAAATCCGGCGTGCCCGAGATAATGCATAGGCAGGCGGAAGGCTACGCTTACATTCGTCCTTAAACCATTACGGGAAATCCCCCGGCACAGCCGGGGGATTTCCCGTAATGGTTTAAACTGGTCCAGGTCCAGGTGTAGCAGGCTGTGTTGGCTGCCCCGGGTTTGCGCACCCTGGATTTCCTGCTGCACGCGGTACTCGAACTCCCCGCGGTTGAAGAGGCCGGTCAAAGCATCGTGCGTGGCTTGGTGCGAAAGTTTTTTCGTTAGTTCTCGGGCATGGCTGACGTCGTGGAAAGTGAGCACGAGACCGGAGGTTTTACCCTGATCTAAAATGGGGGCTGCAGTTCATGGCACTACCTTAAGCCGATTATGGCCCGTCTTCTCGTGCGGGAGGAGTACTGCGGAAAATGCGGAACCGGCTGGCCGCGAGGGTCCACCCTCTCCCCAGCCCTCTCCCGCATGCGGGAGAGGGGGCTTGTTCGTGGCACCGTGAGCGTCTCGCGAGCTTAAGGTAGTGCCATGGGGGGCTGCAGTGGATTCGATATAGAATTCCTGCCCGTCTTGACGCACCAGTATCAAGTTGAGAAATTGGCTCGGAAGCGGCCCTTCGCCCAAACTTTGCTCGAACAGCCCCATGGCGGCTTGGCGGTCGCGTTCGTAGAGGAGCGTCCCGAGTTCCTGCGGCCGTTTTGCCCGTGCTTCGCTCAAGGGGATGCCGAATAGATTTTCGGCGACCGGATTGAGGTAGTCGATGAGTCCTTGCTTATCCGTGGTGATGACGGCGTCGGCTATGGAGGCGAGGGTGACTTGAGCTTTTACTTTTTCGCTGACGATAGTCTGGTTGGCTTTTTCCATCTGGTCTATAAGGGCGTTATTATCGATAGCCGTGGCAATTTGGCTGGCGAGCAAGGTCAGCAAGTCGAGGTCTTGTTTGTCGAAATCGCGGCCGCCGGTTTTGTTGATGCCGGCAATTCCGCCGAGGAAGTGGTTGCTGCCGACCAAGGGCACTAAAATCACGCTGCCGACTTCTTGCTCCCAGCGATTGCGTTCGTGCTCGCTGAGTTCCTCCAGCACCCCGCGCCACCATGGCCGGTTATGGCGCCATACCCAGCCGCAAATGCCCATGTCGATATGCAGCGATTCGCCGACGATTTCTTCCGCGTTCAGGCCGCTCCCGGCGCGGTAGGTGTAATGCATGCAGTCTTCGTCGAGAACCGGGATCAACACGGTTTCCGCTTGAATCAAATTGCGGGCAAAGACGGCGACCATCTCGAAAATACGCTTGAGGCTGAGCCGGTTCTGGACGGCGTTGACGACTTCCTTAAACAGCGCGATCTGCTGGTCGCGTTTGCGCAGCTCGTCCTTCAGGCTGATGACGGAGTTATTTAAGGACCGGGCCGGCGCTTGTCTCATGGAGTGTTTATCTGAACGCAAAAAACTTACGAACCAATTGAGTGAAGAAGACTAAATGAGGGTTTCATCTTAAGGAGCCTCTGATTAAGTCGCACGGGGATCGCGTTGCGTCAAAAGCCGGAGGCTGCAAGGCGCGCGACGCCGGTCGTAGCCAGCCTACGAGGCCAAGGAGCGCAACGCAGCAGACGCCGGCTTTTGACACAACCCTTACGGGACGGGGTCTTGCGGGCGCCGGGCGGTGTCGCTCGACGCTTGTGTGGAATGACCACACCGCGCGTCTCGCTTCGTGCCCGGCATCCCGCAAAACCCCGTCGCGACCCCGTGCGACTTAATCAGAGGCTCCTT
>JAIOJO010000455.1 GCA_019911985.1 Sulfuricellaceae bacterium
GATCTGGCGATCCGCCTCGCCCAGACCCTGCCGGATCGGGTGGTGGCGCGCAAGCTGATGGACATCCCTTATTTGGCATGCGCCGCCCCCGGCTATCTGGACGGCCGGCCGCCGCTGCAGTCGCCGCGGGATTTTGCGGCGCACAACTGCCTGTATTTCGCTTACGGCGGCTTCGGCGACACCTGGGTGTTCGACTCCCCCTCCGGGCGCGAAAGCGTGCAGGTGGCGGGCAATTTCACCGTGAACAGCAGCGACGTGATACGCGACGCCTTGCTGGCGGGTTTGGGCATCGGCGTGCTGCCCTCGTTCGCCGTCGAGGCGGAACTGCGCGACGGGCGGCTGCGGCAGATTCTGCCCGAATGGCGGCCGCAGGGGGCATTCGGCGCGGCGGCCTACGCAGTGTGGCTGCCCGACCGCCATTTGCCGCCCAAGCTGCGCGTTTTCGTCGACTTTTTGCTGCAGCGGTGGGCGGAGACGTCTGGGGTATAATCCGCCGGAACCGGATTAAAAATCAGTGAACCGCAGAGACGACGCCAAGGCGTGGAGAAAAACGGCAGGCCGTTTCCCGTTCGGCTCCGGGCCGCGGTGGTCGATAAACGGCTTTTTAAGCCCAAATAACTAGGAACGTGGAATGAGCAAGGACTATTCCGATTCGTCGATCCGCGTGCTGCGCGGCCTGGAGCCGGTGAAGCAGCGGCCGGGGATGTACACCCGCACCGACAATCCGCTGCACATCGTTCAGGAGGTCATCGACAATGCCGCCGACGAGGCGTTGGCGGGCTTCGCCAAAACGCTCACGGTGCGCACCCACGGCGACGGCTCGGTGTCGGTCGGAGACGACGGGCGCGGCATCCCGGTGGGGATACACCCCGAGGAGGGCGTATCCACGGTGGAAGTGGTGTTCACCCGGCTCCACGCCGGCGGCAAGTTCGACAAGACGGACGGCGGAGCCTACCAGTTTTCCGGCGGCTTGCACGGCGTCGGGGTATCGGTGACGAATGCCTTGTCGCGTCGCCTGGAAGTGTCGGTGACGCGCGAAGGCGGAGTGCATCGCATCGCCTTTGCCGGCGGCGACGTGGCGGAGCCGCTGGCACTCGCCGGCAGCGCCGCCAAAAAGGCCTCCGGCACGCAGGTCAGGGTTTGGCCGGACGGAAAGTATTTCGATACCGCCGAGATACCCCTGGCCCAGTTGGAACGCGTGCTTCGCGCCAAGGCGGTGTTGCTGCCGGGGGTGCGGGTCAAGCTCCAGATCGAGGACAAGGACGGCCTCCTCAAGGACGAGAAGGAATGGTGTTACCAGGACGGTTTGGCCGACTACCTCAAGGCGCAGCTTTCCGATTACCTGATCGACGGGCTGTTCTGGAAATGCGCCAAATATGCGCCCGCCTCGCACGACACCTACGCCGAGGGCGAAGGCGCGGAATGGGCTCTGGCGTGGACGGAGGAGGGCGGCGTGGTGCGCGAATCCTACGTCAACCTGATCCACACGCCGTCCGGCGGCACCCACGAGTCCGGTTTGCGCGACGGCCTGTTCGGCGCGATCAAGAGCTACATCGACCACCACAGCCTGCTGCCGAAGGGGGTCAAGCTCACCGCCGACGACGTGTTCGGGCGGGTGTCCTACGTGCTCTCGGCGAAGATGATAGACCCGCAGTTCCAGGGGCAAACCAAGGATAGGCTGTCCTCGCGTGAGGCGGTTCGGCTGGTTTCCGGCATGGTGCGCGACCCGATGGAACTATGGCTGAACGAGCACCAGAACGAGGCGAAGAAAATCGCCGAAATGTCGATCAAGGCCGCGCAGGTGCGCCAGCGCGCCGGGCAGAAAATCGAAAAGCGCAAATCCTCCGGCGTGGCGGTGCTGCCGGGCAAGCTGGCCGATTGCATGTCGGAAACGCTGTCCGAGCGCGAACTGTTCCTGGTGGAAGGCGATTCCGCCGGCGGTTCCGCCAAGCAGGGCCGCAACAAGGACAACCAGGCCATCCTGCCCTTGCGCGGCAAGGTCTTGAACACCTGGGAGCACGATTCCAACCGCATCATCGCCAACAACGAAATCCACGATATTTCCGTGGCGCTGGGGGTGGACCCGCACGGGCCGGACGATCGGCCCGACCTGTCCAACCTGCGCTATGCGCGCATCATCATTTTGTCCGACGCGGACGTCGACGGCAGTCACATCCAGGTGTTGCTGCTGACGTTGTTCTACCGCCATTTTCCGGCGCTGGTGCGCAACGGCCACATCTGCGTTGCGCAGCCGCCGCTCTACCGCGTGGACGTTCCCGCCCAGGGCAAGAACAAGCCGGCGCGCAAGTTCTATTGCCTGGACGACGGCGAACTCACCGCCACCACCGACCGCCTGCGCCAGGAAAAAGTGCGCGAAGCCTCGTGGCACGTCTCGCGCTTCAAGGGCCTGGGCGAAATGAACCCGATCCAGTTGTGGGAAACCACCCTCAACCCCGACACCCGCCGCCTGCTGGTCTTGAGCACCGAAGACTTCAGCGGCGGGGTGTGGACGGTGTTCAACAAACTGATGGCCAAAACCGAAGCCGCCTCGCGCCGCGCGTGGATGGAGGAGGAAGGGCATTTGATCGAGGCGGACGAGTAAGCGGGTGATGAGGGATGGGTGATGAGGGGAATTTACCCATTACTCATCACCGGCTTCCCGTCACCGTCAGCACCATGCCTGCCAAATGGCTGGCGCAGCAAACCTCATGCAAACCCGCCGCGCTGAAATACTCCAGAACCGTGTCCCGCTGCATTTTCGGCGCGCGGCGGTGCCAGGTTCTTAAGGCCTCGCGGGAAAACCCGGATAAATTCAGGCGATCGGCCAGCTTGGCGATAGCCTCGCCGCTCATGCCCGCTTGCGGCACCAGCACCGAAACCGTCCCGCCGGGCCTGCATACCCGTGCCATTTCACTCATCGCGGCTTCCGGCTCGGCCAGGATGTTGAGCAAGGACGCCGCGATCACGAAATCGAAGCGCTCGTTTGCATAGGGCAAGTCCAAGGCGCTGGCGAGCTCGAAGCGCGCCACGCCGGGGTTCGCCGCCTGCGCCTTGCGCAGCATGCGCGGCGACGTATCCACGCCGTGCGCCAGCGCGCCGCGCTGCGCCAAATGGCGGGTAAGCCGCCCCGTCGCACATCCCACTTCCAAGATCGAATCGCCCGCCTGGCAGCCTAGGCTATCGGCCCAGCTACACAATGCGTCGCGGTACCAGGGCAAGGCGTTGATTTTGTCGAACAGCGTCGCGGGGCTGAAGTACAAGCAGGTCAGGATGTACAGCCGGTGAATACGTTCCAGGCTCAAGCCGCCGCGCCCCCGGCGGCAGGCTGCTTGGGCCGCCACAGCGCCAGCAGCAGGATAATCCAGATTGCGTTGAACATCGGGAATGCCGATAGCGACAGCGGAACCGCGCCCGTTGCTGTGTAGAAAATCCCCGCGCCCAGATCGATCGTTTGAATCAGAATCATCGTGTTTATCCACAGCACGTGCTGCGCGGGCGCGCCGGAGACGACGATCAAGGCGATGCCGTAGCCGATAAAACGCGCTGCCAGCATGCCGAGCGGATAATAAATATCGGCTTGCGGCGCGGAATGCCCCATGGCATGGAGAAAAAACGCCGGGGCAAAGAGATAGGCCAGCCCCAAAACAATTTGTATGCCACCCACGGCTTTCAACAGATAAGCGAGTTTTTTCAAGCTGTTCTCCTTGGCGATGAATAAGTGCTGGCCGAAATGTAGCACCTGAACTATCCTTTCGGAAGTAGTTACCGTTTGGAAACTTAGGGATGGAAAAGTAAAGCCATGACCAACGAAGCCCCCTGTACGGAAGAATGCCCCGTCCATAAAACCGCAAAAATCATCGAGGGGAAATGGACGACCTTGATCGTCCGCGATCTGCTGGGCGGCAAGAAGCGCTATTCCGAGCTGCAAAGAAGCCTGGAAAAAATCAGCCCCAAACTGCTCGTCGCCCGCTTGCGCCTGCTGGAAAAGAACCGGCTGGTCACGCGCACCGTATACCCGACGGTTCCGGCCACGACGGAATACGAGCTTACGCCCTTGGGCAGGCAACTGGAGCAGGTGATAGCGTCGATGAGCGCGTTCGGGAAATTGCTGTAGGAGGCGAGTATGCGCTCTATGGGGAGATTTGACGTTATTTTGTTAGGCTTGTAAGGTCGACAGCTTAGCCAATAAGCCGGTCGTAATCAGCATGACTGCCAATCCAGAACCATTGAACGCCTTCCTCAACGGGAACACCCAATGCCCGGTAATAAAGCCCAACTCGAACGCTACGAAACCGCCCGGAACAAACGGGCTTGAATTGCAGGGAAGGATGAGAAGGATTTTGCTTTAGTAGCGTGTAGTTTCGTAGGGCGAGTTGCTGAGTCTCGGCAGGCAAGGATTCAAAGCAGGTCCAGAATTTGGAAGAGGCAAAATGCCTCAAAACTCGCGAGCCTTTCCGCTCCGATAGTCGGCCAAGGCCTCATCGGCGAGCACATCTAGTTTTCCAGAGGCTGCATCAGCCTCGATCTGGGCGTCCCAATTGGACGAGTCGAACTCTGTGAACCAGCGACGAAATTCGGCGAGATCGGATGGCGGAAGTTTTTGAATTGCTATTTCAATGGCTTCGATGGTAGTGGACATAAATAATTGCTCCAAAAATCAACGACCCAAGGATACCAGAATTGTGTGGAATGGCTAACTAAGCTGTAGAAAAACCCAATTCAGAACCCCTAGGTTGGAAAAGAGTTGAGGGGTCACAAAAGAGTTGGGGGGTCAAGTCTTGACATCATATTTTTATCTCTCCCCCTTGATCACCTTGCTCACCGTAGAATAGTGCAGCCCGGCATGACGAGCAATCGCTGCCATGGAATAGCCATAGTCCAGATACGCCTTCCGAATAGCCTCGTCGCGCAAGACCTTATCGCCTTGAACCGCTTTTGCGAACATCAGTCCCAGAGTTGGCCGGTGCAGCAAACGCTGGGTGCGCGGGATTTCCTTCAAGTCGCGCGCACCCTCAAGCAACGGGCGCATCTTCTCCACAAAGGCTTCCGATCCCAGCAACGCCTGGCCTCTTACCGCAGACCAAGGGGCCGAAAGGCCAGCACCTTCAGCCACAAACGCAGCGTAGCGCCGCCGGGCTACAGCGCGCGTTTTAACAAATTGGCCCAGCACCCAGTCCGTTTCAAGCCACGCTGGGCATGCGGCCAGCCCCATCGTTGCCGGGTAACTGCTCCAGGCGTAATGCTCAATTTGTTCTACCATGCCGGCGCGTATCGGGTTGAGCACGACATAGCGGCACAACTCCGGCAGGTAGCTGTCGCGATCCACCACAATCGCCTTGAATCGCCCCTGGAACACATGCCCCACGCGCCCATGGCGCCGGTTGAAGCGTTGAGTGTAGACGCCGTTCAGTTGCCGCATGCCCAGCGACAGGTTGCCTTCCGGCGTCTCGATAAGCAGATGAAAATGATTGTCCATCAGGCAGTAGGCGTGACACAGCCAACCCAAGCGCGCCACCACTTCGCCAAGGCAGCCCAGAAACAACGTACGATCCTCATCATCAAGAAAGATCGCATTCCGCGCGTTGCCACGCGAAGTGACGTGATAGATCGCGCCGGGAAACTCAAGTCGGAGGGGTCGGGCCATGGGGGCAGATTAGCTTGCCGGAAACTGTCGTGTCAAGACCTGACCCCTTCTGTGCGACCCCTTCTGTGAAGACCTGCGACCCCTTCTGTGAAGACCTGCCCCCTTCTGTGACCTGTGCCCCCTTCTGTGACCTTGTTTGGCGTACAACATTCAGTTTGAATCGCTCGAGTTTGCTTCGGAATTTACTGCCACCTTTGTTCGAGAACTCGGCAACCACTTCATGGCTCTATTCCCTCAAAGATTGGAGCCTCCTCAAAACCCGGGGCGGTTCACCCGCGCCAATTCCAGGCGTCTGGCCTTGAGAGCCCGCCGCAGCCATCGGTCGTCGTTGGGTTCGGATGGCGTAGGGCGCAATGCCCTGCGGTTATTGCGCCCTACTCCATCCGAACCCAACGACGACCGATGGCTGCGGCGGGCTCTCAAGGCCAGACGCCTGGAATAGGCGCGGGTGAACCG
>JAIOJO010000045.1 GCA_019911985.1 Sulfuricellaceae bacterium
GGTCTATCAAACACTGCTGGATTTGAAGGGCGAGAAGGTGCTTGTTGCCCGTGACGTCACCATTCGAGGCAGAAATAATCTCGACCCTCAAATTGACGTGTATTACGAATTCGAGTTGGCGGGTATCCGGCATCAGGTAGCTATTGAATGCAAGAACATGCAGCGCCCTTTGGATAAAGATCGCGTTATGGCTTTTTGCTCCAAGGTAAATGACTGTCCTGGAATGCGAGGAATTATTGTCGCGGCCCACGGATATCAAAGCGGCGCAAAGAAGTTCGCCGAAGACAATGGAGTTTCTGCGCTAGTACTTTCCGACTTACCGTCAATTGGAAGGCTCCTCGGAATGCGCTTAGAAACAGTCGCCATTCCGACAGAAACAACGATCGGCCAGCCGTTTTGGACGTTATTTGAGCTGGACACCGGAGCACCTGCGGGCCATCAGCAAGATGGTGAGACTTACGGTGTCCTTTTCTTTTCAAAGAAGCAGGCGGAGGCATATTTCGCGGCCAGATCGTATGGTGCTGGGTGGGCGGTACGCGGACTATCCCAGGAAAATCTTCGCACCTATATTCTTACCGTTGATGCAATGGCGGGACGCTTTCTGTTAGTCCAGTCGGCCGGTAACTTTGAAGCGGCCTCGCCCTTTGTCGCCCAAGAAATCGAGCGTCAGACCCTAATTTCTGAGTTCTATGTTGGTACGAGTGACATTCCGGACGAACCAATGGTCATGCCATCTATTGCCAAGCGCCGAGAGAATCGAACCTAAATACCGCTGGCAATTCCTAACACATGAACGCGTTGCCCAATCGGGTAAGGGCAGGCTTCTAACCCGCCCTCCCCACACCACCCGGCATGCGGGTCCGCACCGGGCGGTTCATGAACAGGGCGCACACGATTGCCTCATGCGTAGCCGTGAGCCTTCATCCAAAGGTCCCGGATACTCACCAGCCCCTGTGCCTTCAACCAGTCATTCGTCATCCCTACCTGCGTCGCCCGCGACCGCGACAGGTGCCAGTAGCTCTTGCTGCTGATCCCCGTCAGGATCGCCGTGCGCTTGCCCACCCCCAGCGCCAGAAGATTGCTCACCTTGGTGCGGCACAGGCGCCACTGCTTCCAGTAGCACATGCGCACGCGTCGGCGCAGCCATTCGTCCAGTTCGGGGATGGGGCGGTAATCCTCCGAGATGCCGAAATAGCCCAGCCATCCGCGCAGGTATTGCCCGAGCTTGTCGAACCGGTATTGCATCGAGACTCCCCAGCTTCGCCCTGTCAGCTCCCGGATGCGATGCTTGAAGTCCGCGAACGCGGCATCCGACCAGCGCAGCTTGCCCCTCTTGAAGGTGAAGCCGAGGAACACGCACTGGTCGATCTTCGCCACTTGGCTCTTTTGCTCGTTGACCGGCAGCCGGAGCCGCCGGTCGAGGTACGCGGTAAGACTGGCCTTGACGCGGCTACCCGCTCGTTCGCTTTTCACGAGCACCAGGAGGTCGTCAGCATACCGTGCGAAACGGTGGCCTCTGCCTTCCAGTTCCCGGTCGAGGTCGTCGAGCAGGATGTTGGCCAGCAGCGGCGAGAGGGGGCCGCCTTGCGGCGTCCCCAGCTCGCTCGGTTGAAGGCTGTCACCGATCATGACACCCGCCCGCAGGTAGCGGCCGATGAGGGCCAGCAGTCGCTTGTCGCTCACCTTCCGGGCCACGCGGGCCATGAGGATGTCGTGCTGGACGTTGTCGAAGAACTTCGCCAAATCCAGATCGACGGCGATGCGATAACCGGCCTTGATCTCGGCCTGCACCTGTTTGAGTGCGCCATGGGCGGAGCGTTTTGGTCGGAAGCCGTAACTCGATTCGGAGAATCCCGGATCGAAGATCGGCGTCATGACTTGGGCGATGGCTTGCTGGATCACCCGATCGACTACGGTCGGGATGCCCAGTGCGCGTTCTCCCCCGCTCGGTTTCGGGATGCTGACCCGACGCACCGGTTGGGGTTGATAGCGGCCATCACCCAGGGTCTGGCGGATCGCCGGCCAGTGTTCGCGGGCATACGCCGGGAAGTCTTCGATGCGCAGGCCGTCTATTCCCGGTGCGCCGCGATTGGACTTCACTCGACGCCATGCCTGCTGCAGGTTGGCCGGCGAGAGTACTGCTTCCATCAGGTCTTCGTGCAAGGCTGGCTGGGTGGTGCAACGCCGTTCCTCGGCTCCCCCGGTCGGGTTCAATGTCGAGTTCGAGTTGTCCACGGCTCCTCCTTGTCTGTTTATGTTCGGCCCTTCGCCTCGCCTTGCGAGCGAGACTACTATGGCCTCTGCTGACTTCTGTCCGGTCACGGCGGCGATTACTCGCCGTCGCGCTATGGCCGTCCTTGCGTTTCGCCGCTATTCGCTCGGCCGGTACGCGGCAGTCCGGTCGCCCGGCCCTTGTTCACCCAGCGGAGCCTCCTGGGATTTACGCAAGTTCGTCCATCGCTTGCTGGACAAACCTCCCCGAATAAGAACATGAACTGTCCGTGCGCAAACGCCGCATTTACCCTAT
This sequence comes from Sulfuricellaceae bacterium, assembly GCA_019911985.1. Classification (GTDB taxonomy): domain Bacteria; phylum Pseudomonadota; class Gammaproteobacteria; order Burkholderiales; family UBA9220; genus JAIOJO01. The sequence continues at coordinate 2,528 of JAIOJO010000045.1, forward strand.
CCCCTGTTCCTGGCGGGCTTCGTCATGAGGTGCTGACTCGCCCGGGGACCAAGCCTTCTATGCGGTTTCTGTCCGTCGCCTCGCACGTTTGCTCTCGGGCTTCCTTCGGACAAGTCCTCGCGGACTTGCCCTTGCCGTCGGCTAGTGGTTATCCTTGTCGCATGCGACAAGCCAGGTACTCCCACAGGGGACTTCCACCCCATAAGTTCATGCCCATGTCGGGCGTACACCCATCATTCCACCGGACCTTGCGCATAAAGCCGCGCAAGGCCGGTGAATTCAAACGTGTGTGCCGGGCATGGCACGTAACTATGTCGGTGGAAGTCCGGCAGCCAGGTTTTCGCAGAGCCGAAGGCTAGGAGAACGGCAAGGGCGTTGCCGCGAGGCAGGGTCTGAAGGAAGCTGAATCC
>JAIOJO010000456.1 GCA_019911985.1 Sulfuricellaceae bacterium
GAAGGTGCAGCGGTGGTTGCATGCGCCCACCGGAGAGATTTCGATATAAATCGGGTAAGTCTGCTTTGCTTTTTCCCAGTCGTTCCCCACTTCGAGCACTTGTTCCGCTCGGGCTGGGTGATACATCAGCTTGTGGCTGTCTATGCTGTAGGTGTCTGACATAAGTGGTTTTTTAACGTTGGTTCAGTAGCTTGTTAACGGCAGCAATGACGCGATCTTGAGCGATATGCTCCATGCACAATCCTTCCGGATTATGGCAGGAGGCGGCGAGGCAAGGTATGCAGCTCCAGCGGACGTCAGGCGTGAGCTTGATGAGGTTGTTGCAGTCATCGACTTCGCTGGACTTGGTTGGGCCGAACATGGCCACGACCTTTTTGCCCAGAGCGAGTGCGATATGCAGGCCAAGCGAATCGTTGGTGACGATCAGGCGGCAACTGTTGATCCATTCGATGTAACTCTCGATGTTGTCCATTCCTTGCTGCCAAGAAACCGCATGGAGGGGAACTAAGGAATCATGCAACAGTTGCCAATTGGGGTCGGGCCAGCGTTTGATGGGAAATTTTCCGCCGACTTGATGGTTCAGCCCTACGTCGTGGATTTCCTGGGATTGCGGTTTATAGCCTAGGAGGTAATTTTCGCCTTGGTACTCAAGGCCGAGCATTTCATACAGCATGGTGGACCATGTTTTGGATTGAGTGCGCTTGAACACCGGGTCTTTGCTCATGTTGAGCGCTTGATCGGCATGGTCGTAAGCGTGAGCTTCGTGGCTGGCATGGTCGAGGCGGAAGCCGTAGCGCCGCCAGGCGGAAATTTTATCGACGACGGCGCAAATGCCGGGGTCTTTTTCGAAATTGACGACGATATCGAACCATTCGCTCATCAAATGGAAGGGTGTAAACGCATTGACAGTAAGAATGCGGTGGATGTGCAGGTTGTCTTTCACCAAGGCAACGCCTTTTTTGTCCACCAGCCAAGTCACTTCGAATTGCTCGGGGGGAAAGGCGTGCAATACCACCGTGGTGCGAAGAATGTCGCCCAAGCTCACTAATCCGCTACTGTCCGGGTCAAGCGTTTCGCTGTAACCCATTTTTAGGATCAATACCCGTTGCCGCCGAGTTGAATTTGGGCTGGCCGGGTTGGAAGGGTGAGCCGTGGTCATTTTTTAATATAAGCTCGCTGATGCGGTAGAAAATCCGGGTGGGAAAGCAGTTCTTGCGGCATTTGGATGTTTCTGATTTCCACCGAGGTGTGGGGAATGTTTTGATCGTACAGGCTTTGGAAGCGGTTGTTTTTAACTTTGGTGTCGCAGCCGATGCAGCGCCCGTAGTAAGAGCAGGGGCGGAACTCGCGCAGGGCGTCCATCGTGAAGTTCGGGTCCAGGATATGGCCGACGGGCTTGAGCCGGGTGTCGGGGAAAAGTTTATCGATATTATCCTGGTAGAGGTAATCCAGGCGTTGCAGTGCGGCAAACTCCTCTTGCGGCCGTTTGGTTTTCCATGCTTCGTAGAGGTAGAAGTGGCAACGCCAGACAAAGCCCAGCGGATCCAACAACAGCTCGCTGGTGCGGCACTCGCATTCCAGGGTTCGGGGGTAGATGTTCCTGGCGATCAGATCGGTCGAAAAGGGATAGAGATAGGTGCCGAACAATTGATTGTTGGCGACGCCCAAAAACTCCTTGGTTTCGAACGGTACCCGTCCCTGGTAGGCCGCCACCATTCTGGGGGTGACGACATTGTCGGGGTGGGCCACCATGTATATTCCCACGTCGCTTTCCGCCTTGATGGGCGATACGCGGAAGCCGAAATCGGCGAGAGCGGCGCAGCGATCCACCAGTTCCTCAAAACCCCTGCCGTGCCAGGTGCGCTCCATTTCTTCGGGGTGGTAGCTGACGCGTATGGAAGGATAGGGTGCATCGCGCTGCAATTTGGCCTGTTGCCCGTTGAGGATGCGGGCGAATTTTTCGGGCTTGAGGGCGAGATTGGTGAGCAAGTCGAAATAATGCGGCAGCCCGGCAAGAATTTCTCCCAGGCCCTTGCTTCCCCAATACAGCATCGGTTCGCCGCCTTGCAGCGTAATCGGCAGGTCGGCCGAAAAGGGGATGCGCGCCAATCCGCGTACCCAGTCTTCGGGCGGCAGGGCCGTGCGGGGTTCGTGGAAAAGAGCTCTTCTGTCGCCGGTTTGGTCCGGATCGTTGATGCAATAGCTACAGTTCAGGTTGCAATCGAGCGTCAGAAAAACCGCAATGTAGTTGAGCGCGGGAGGCAGGACGAGCGGAGGCAATGTCATGATGCCACCCGCCTGGCTGCGGCTCTTATTGTGAGAGCGAGATGCCCTGACGAGCGCGCCATGTTGCGCTTCTCGGTTCGAGACGTCATTATTATCCTCAAGTACCACATAGACACGACTATATCGTACTAAATTACATCGGTGAATGGCATGGAGGGATTTTTGTGGATGAAGTGAGCGGAAAATCGGCGTCTGACAAGGATCCGCGCCAAGAAGAAAAAAAATATGTCTGGCAAACTCACCTCGACATTTCGAATGCCGCGGCGTCGGAGTATCACGATAACGTCCGCACTGAACTAGTGGATTTGATCGACCACAAGCCGCGCGTGGTGCTGGAGCTTGGCTGCAGCGCCGGGGGGACTGGCGCCGCGATCAAGCAAAAATTTCCCGAAGCCCGTGTGCTGGGGGTGGAACTCAATCAGGCTTCTGCTCAAATCGCCGCGACCTGCCTGGATCGGGTGTGGGTGAATAATGTCGAAACTTTCGATCCGGGCAAGGAGGGAGT
>JAIOJO010000457.1 GCA_019911985.1 Sulfuricellaceae bacterium
GCCATATCCAGCTCGCGCCCGGTTTTCTGCAAAACGCCGGGCGTAAAATCCGAGCCTACGGTCGAATCCGTCACATAAACGCGCGTCGGCAAGCCGTCGCCGTATACCGGCAAGGCACGGAACGAGTTGACCTCGGCACGGAAGCCGGTTGTCGATGCGTTCGCCAAGTTGTGCGCCGTCGCCGCCTGCTGGTACAGGGAGTGCTGAGCGCCGGTCATGGCGATGTAGATCAATTTATCCATTTTTAGCTTTCGGCTTGAGTAGCTTGGGCACAGGGTTCCCAACCTACTCAATGCCTTACCTCAAGTTAACCAGGGTATTCAACACTTGATCCTGCGTTTTAATGGCCTGCGCATTAGCCTGATAATTTCGCTGAGCCGTAATCATATCGACCAGCTCCTTGGTCAAATCCACATTGGAATCCTCAACAGCCCCGGACTGCACAGCGCCGAAAGCGCCCACGCCCGGCGTACCCGCGACCGGTTGACCTGAGGCGGATGACTCCACCCATTGATTGCCGCCGGTCGGAATCAAACCCTGGGGATTCGGGAAGCCTTCCAAGCGCACGAAGCCCAGCGTCTGAGACTGGCCGTTGGTATAGCGCGCCAACACGGCTCCATTGGGCGATATGTTGTAACCCGCCAAGCCCCCGGATGTATAGCCGTCCTGGTTCGCCACGCTGACAGCGAAATTGGCGCCGAACTGCGTAGTGTTGCTCATATCCAGCGTAAAGTTTTGCGTCGCTGAGGCCAGATTGGTCTGCGCCGGAGTCTGCTGTGCCAAGACGGCAGTCATGTCCACCGTGATGGTCGGTGGCGTGCTCAACGGCAGCGCGGTACCGGCAGCGCCACCGACACCGCCAACCGTACCGGTACCGCCGGTAAGGTACTGTTTCAACGCGCCTGAAGTATCGAATTGAAGCTGAAGCACCGAAGCAGGTGCTTGCGCAGTTCCGTTGACTTTGATGTTGCCCATTTGAGTTCCGTCCACGGCCAAATACATGTCCCAAACCGAGCCACCGGGTGGGGCAAGGGCTGCCGACGCCACTGAATTCTTGATATAATAAGTCGTCATGGAATGAGGGTTACCCAGCGTATCGTATATCTGGACGGACGTCGCGCTGTTATAACTGGCAGTGGACGGCACAGGGCTCGCCAAGGTGGACACCAATGCCGTGGTCGGCGTAGCCAGGCGCGAATCCAAATTAAACTGCAGGTTGACCCCCTTGCCAGCTCCCGACCCTCCCGTTGCTCGAGCGCTGCTTTGAGCGTTCGGGCTGATTTGCAGAACCTGCGGCACCCCGGTATTCGGCACGTCTATCGTCTGCGTCGGATTGGTGGGATCAGGTATCGTCGTCACGCCGAACCCAGTCAAATTCCGGCCGCTACTATCCACGATAAATCCCTGTTTATCCAACTGAAACTGGCCATTTCGGGTATACGAAACCGCACCGTTCGTACTCATGCGAAAAAAACCCTTGCCGTTGATCGCGAGATCCAAAGGATTATTGGAAGTCGAGACATTACCCTGGGAAAATTGCGTCACAACCGCCGACAACTGCGTACCAAGACCCGACGAGCCACCAGTAAGAGACGCGGCATAGACGTCGGAAAATTGCGCCTGCGAGGTTTTGAAACCGACGGAAGTGGCATTAGACACATTATTGCCGATCACATCCAGGTTTTTGGACGCCGTATTAAGACCGCTTAAGCCTTGCCCGAATCCCATGCTGCTACCCTCCTAACTACAAAATTTGTTTAACTTGGCTGAGATCGACGGACCCCAAACCAGAGACGTTCAACTTGGCGCCGCTCGATGTCAAGGTAACGCTGGACACCTGCCCCAAGGACAATGCATCAGCACTTACTGTGCTTCCGCCCTGCTGCGCGTTCACGCTAAACGTGTACGCCCCCGGCGCAGCGGCCGTGCCGTCGTCTTTCTTGCCATCCCATTGAAAACTGACACTCCCAGCCGACTGTGGGCCGAGATCGGCCTTGTGAACAACGGACCCGGACGCATCCAGAATGCTGACCACCACGCTGTCCGCAGGTTTTGCCAGATCAACGCCCGCCGTAACCGGCCCGGTTTGCAGGTTCAATTGATTGCCGGGCACCAGCACGCCATGGCCGATCATCGCTGCCGATTGCAGAGACTGGGTCGACGCATAACTGGAGAGCAAGGTTTGCAGCGTCGTATTCAATTTATTCACGCCGTCGACGGTACTAATTTGCGCCAGTTGCGTGGTAACCTGGGCATTGTCCATGGGATTGAGCGGATCCTGATTCTGTAACTGGGTGACCAGCAGCTTCAGGAAACGATCTCCCGCATCGCTTGCCGCTTGCGCCGTGGAAGCCGGGGCCGCACTGCTCGTTCCGGTTGCGGCCGTGCTACTGTTCACGCTCGGTGTTGTGCTCATTTCGCCACTCCTATTCGTTACTGGCCGATGGCCAAGGTTTTCAGCAACAATGTCTTGGCCGTATTCATCATATCCGCATTGTTTTGATAAGAACGCGAGGCCGAAATCATATTCACCATCTCCTCGACCACGTTCACATTCGGCATGGCCACATAACCTTTGGCATCCGCCATCGGGTGTTTCGGGTCGTAAACCATTTTAAAAGGCGAAGGGTCCTCCACCACACCCGTCACCTGCACTCCCACCGCGCCTGCCGACGCGCCGCCCGCCAAGGGCTGGGCGGCAAAAACCACTTGGCGCGCCCGGTAAGGCTGGCCAGTGGAGCTCGTGGCGCTATCGGCATTCGCCAAATTGCTCGCCACCGTATTCAGGCGTAGCGCCTGTGCGACTAAAGCCGAACCGGCGATATTAAAAACGTTGGTTAACGACATGACGGCTATTGTCCTTTCACGGCTAGCAACAAGTCACGAACCTTGCCGCTGATGCGGTCCGCCACAAACTGATAATGCAGCGCATTGTCGGTAAACTGAGCGCGTTCTATATCCATATTCACCGTATTGCCATCTATTCCGGCTTGCAGCTCCTGCCGGTATAAAACCGAGCTACCCATTTCACCGGCGGAAGAAGGCTGCACGTGACCGGCTGCTGTCGTCGCCAAAGCCAACTGCCCGCCGGAGGCCTCTCCTACGGAACGCTGCAACTCAGCGGCAAAATCGATATCGCGAGCCTTGAAATTCGGCGTATCGGCGTTGGCAATATTGGACGCCAGCAACTGCTGGCGGTAAGCGCGCAGATTCAATGCGTTTTGCATGAATCCAAATTCCTTGTCCAGTGCCTGAATCATGATCTCGGCTCGCCAAAAAATAAAGAGGTCAGAGACTCAAAAGCATGATTCATGCCAGAGCTGAAATGCGGTGGAAGGGGCTAGCCATGGCCCGGGAAGAAGCTTAGGCCTGGCTATGAAGCGGAAATATTGGCCGGAAGCCAGCGGCGGCAGCGGCAATTCTTGCCGTGGGCGGCAAGAACCGGCAATGCAAAGCGGCCTAATGAAAGCGGCCCTAAAAAATCCCGAAACTTCAGGATTACTCGTCCGCCGCAAACACACGGTTGCGTCCGGACTCCTTGGCACGGTACATGGCCTTATCGGCGCGCGCGATGACCGACTCCGCCGATTCACCCGTTTTTCTCAGCGCCACCCCGCCACTGAAGGTCAGCAGCAAGCGCTGATTATTGTGGAGGAAAAAGCGTTTGGTCAGTTCCCGCTGCACCCGCACCATGACTTCCGACGCAAAATCCAAATCCGTATTCGGCAAAATAATCACGAACTCCTCGCCGCCGAAACGCGCTATGGAATCGGTCGGCCGGATCACGTCCTTCACCACCTGCACCAGATGCACCAAGGCAGTATCGCCCGCCTCATGTCCGTAGGCATCGTTGAGCCGTTTGAAAAAATCGATGTCCATCACCGCCACGGCCAGCGGCTGTCCCGTCCGCTCCGCCCGCGCCAACTCCTGCTCGAAAACATCATCCATGCCGCGGCGATTGAGGGCGCCGGTCAAGTGATCTTGCTTGACCAGCTCGCTCGCCGCGTCCAGCTCGGACTCCAGCTGCTGAATCCGCTTTTCCGCCTCTTCCACCTGCAGCCGCGCCGTCACCAACTCATCGCGGGAACGCAGAATATCCAGTTGCATCCCCTTGGTATCCTTGAGCAAATTATCCAGTATCAGATTGATTTGGTAGATATCGTCGGTTTGCCCGATAGCGTCGGCGTATTGTTCGATTTTGGCATGGTAACCGCCGGTACTTTCGGACATGGCCCCCAATTGATCGATAAAGGTAGTCAACATTGTTTTCAATGTCGCCTTGGCTTCGTCCAGGCTGTGCTTCAGTATGCCCTGTTTGTACAATACGGCCTTGAAGCTTTGCTCGGCGTCGTAGATTGTGCGCGGCGTCATAGGATGACTGATGATGTCCTGCAGCACGGCCAGTTGCCCGTGCAGCCATTGGTCGTCGACCACCAACTCGCCGATGTTATCCGTCAACAGCCGGATTAAACGCAACAAGCCCTCCAAAACCTCGACATCCGACTCGTTGCGCAAGGCGAGCTTGATCCAGAACTGCTTCAGATTTTTGGACAAGGCCGTCATGGCGATTTCGTCATTGGCGGCGCGCGCCGACTCGGCCAAGCGGGTAGCCTCTTCCGTCAGATCGGCAAACAATGAAATCCGGGGAACCACCCCCATCAAAAGGGTCTGGGCAACGATTTCCTGCAACTGTCGGCGAATCTCCAAGGAAGCGGCGCCTTGCGCAGGAAAAGAAGATGCCTCCTGCTGAACCCCAGGCAGATCGGCCGTCTCGGACGCCTTATTGGCGGAGATATCCGCCGATTCGTCGGTAGGAATTCCAATCGGCGCCACCCGGCTTTCCGACCAGGCCTTCACCAGCGCTTGCAGCTTGGGATACAACGCGTCCGCTTCGCCGCCGAAATTAATCAGCACCCGTTCCAGCGCCGCTTTCTTCTTGGCCGTATTCAGCCCGCTCTGCTTGAGCTCCCACTGCCGAATCAGTTCGCCGACCAGCTCGCCCCATTTCGGCGCATCCTTATCCTTGGCTTTCTTGCCCTTCGGCAATTCCGCTAAGGCGGCATCCAAAGCGGCAAAATCGCCGGCCTCCAGCGACTTTTCCATCTTTTTCGACAGCACCGGGGTAAGCAAGCCCGATTGCGTCAAATTCTTCAACAGCTTGCGCCACGCCTGATCCTCGTCGGCAAAGCCCGGCCCGGCGATTTCGCTATAAATTCTACGATAATTGTCCGGCGTGGGCGTCAAGCGCCTTGACGCGAGCAACTTCAGCGTCTCGCGTGCAATTTCGTTCGGTTTATTCGGTTCAGCCATAATCGTATGTCGTCACCTAATTAAGGGGTCGTGCCGGGCGGCAGCTTAAGCGTGGCATGCTATTGTTGCAGCAATGCGGGGAAAAAACGAGGGGCCGCTGCAATTCGCGCTCGTCGGCGTTGTACTGCTCCGGCGATAGTCCTACAATATCGAGCGATAGCCCCTCATTCCAAGCTCATGTATCGCCCACTATTCCTGCTATTTCTGTTGCTGCCGCTCAGTGCCCAAGCCGCTACGTGGCAAAACATCGACTCGCTCCGAGCCTTGGTGGAAAACTTCGTCAAACAACAGTCGAACGATTCGGGCCGAGTGAGCGAAGTCTCGGTCGGCCATATCGATCCGCGTTTACGCCTGAGCCATTGCCCCAGCCCGGAAGCTTTTCTACCACCAGGCAGCCGTTTGTGGGGAAACACGACCGTGGGAATCCGCTGTCAACAACCGGCGGCATGGACTATCTACGTCCCTGTCAGCGTTCAGGTCAACGGCAACGTGGTCGTCACCGCCTACGCTTTGCCGAGAAACCACATCATCGCGCTCAGCGACCTCCGCCAGCAAAGCCAAGACATCGCCCAACTGCCGCCCGGTACAATCAGCGACCCCAGGGACGCCGTAGGCAAAACGCTGAGCAGCGGAATTCCGGCGGGATACCCCCTGCGCGCCGACATGTTGCGGGCGCCCCAGTCCATCCGTCAGGGGCAAACCGTCACGCTCCAGGCCAAGGGCAACGGCTTTTCGGTAAGCTCCGAGGGACAAGCGCTCGGCTCCGCGTCCGAGGGCGAATCGGTTCAAGTGCGCACCCGCTCCGGCCAAGTCGTCACAGGAACCGCTCGTGCCGGAGGGGTTGTTGAAATAGCCTTCTGACCGCACCGAAACGGCCGGGGCGCCGGTTTCACCGCAAGCCCCGCATGGATAAGGCCGAGTCCGCGCATCGAATCGGACGGCCTACTCCAGACGCTTCCACACGCAGTTACCCGAACTCGCCTTATCGACATCTTCCAAATACGCGGCATGGGCGGACATTTCCGCTTCCGTTGCCTGCTGCACCAGCAGATCGCCCCGGTTCGCCGCCGTGAAAGCGCCCGAACCGCCGCCCCAACTACCCCCGATGTCTATATCGAGCGTTTCCTGGCCGCGCGTCATGGCGAGAAACACCTCCGCCAGCAGATCCGAGTCGAGCAAGGCGCCGTGCAAAGTGCGTTCCGCGTTGTTGACTTGATAGCGCTCGCACAAGGCATCCAAGTTATTGCGTTTGCCAGGGTGCAATTCCTTGGCCATTTTCAAGGTATCCACCACGCCGGCGCAGTAATCCTCAACCCGTCCCTGATCGAGCAAACCGAGCTCGCTGTTGAGAAACCCGATATCGAACGGCGCATTGTGGATGACGAGCTCGGCATCGGCGATGTAATCCAGAAAGTCCTGCGCAATATCCTTGAAACGCGGTTTGTCCTGAAGGAATTCCCGGCTGATTCCATGCACCTCCTGAGCACCGGCGTCGATATCCCGATCCGGGTTGAGATAATGGTGAAAGTGGTTTCCGGTCAGGCGGCGATTGACCATCTCCACCCCGGCGACTTCAATGATCCGATGTCCCTGGCGTGGATCGAGGCCGGTCGTTTCCGTATCGAGAAAAATCTGCCGCATGCTTCAAGCTCCTCCGCCGGGCATGCTTACGCCTCGATTGGCCAATTCGTCGGCCCGCTCGTTTTCAATATGGCCGTTATGGCCGCGCACCCAGATCCAGTCGATGTCGTGCGCCTGGCTCAGCACGTCCAAGCGCTGCCATAAATCGACGTTCTTCACCGGCGCCTTGGCCGCCGTGCGCCAATTGCGCCGCTTCCAATTGTGTATCCATTCGCTGATGCCCTTTTGCACATATTGGGAATCGGTGTGCAATTTGACCGTGCAGCGCCGGTTCAAGCTCTCCAGCGCCTTAATCACCGCCAGCAGTTCCATGCGGTTATTGGTGGTCAGCGCTTCGCCGCCGAACAGTTCCTTCTCGCGGCCGCCATAGCGCAACAAAGCCCCCCACCCGCCCGCGCCGGGATTGCCCTTGCAGGCGCCATCGGTAAAAATTTCCACGACTTCCTTCTGAATTTCAGCCACCCAAGCTTTCCTTTTGAGTTGTTTTTTGCGCCACCGGCGACAGCGCTTTTTGCGTCCGCGCCGCCTCCTGCCAACGGGGCGTAATCAAGCGCATGCCATGCACCCGTTTTATGGCCTGGATGATGTAGACGCCGCCCGCCGCCGGCCACCAACGGTTTCCAGCCAGCTCCATGAAGGCGTAACGATTCAACCATTTTTCTTGCTGCAAAGGCGGAACATAACCGCAGAACTGCCCGGCAACGATTTCAAACCCGAGCAAGGCCAACCAGTCCCGCAAGCGGCGCAAAGAAATGAAGCGACCGCACCAGGGGCAATCGTCGCCCCCCGGGAATAGCCGGCGCAGCCCCCAAAGACTCCAAGGATTGAAGCCGCTAATGATGACCTGCCCCTCGGCAATCAGCACCCGCTCCACCTCGCGCAAAATCTGATGAGGATCGACATTGAACTCCAAAATATGCGGCAGCAACATCAAATCCACGCTTTGGCTGGCGAAGGGAAGCTGGCGGTAATCGGCTTTCAATTGCACCTCCTCCCCGCGCCCGGCGTGCAGCCGCAAGGGAATACGGCTCGACGCCAGCAAGTCGTGCCGGCCCATGCTCAACTGCACCGCATTGAAACCAAACACATTCGCCACCATGCGCTCGATATGCTCACCCTCCCGCGCCATCAGATAAGCACCCTGGGACGTCGTTAGCCAGTGTTCCAGTTTCGGTATTGACATGGCTGCAGTTTACTTTAACCATAGCGCGATGTTAACCGTCATCCCCATCCCCGCCTTCGAGGACAATTATATTTGGCTGTTGCGCAACGAGCGCCATGCGGCGGTCGTCGACCCAGGCGACGCCGGACCGGTGCTGGACTACCTGGCGCGCGAAAACTTAGCCTTGACCGCCATCCTCAATACCCACCACCACGGCGATCATACCGGCGGCAACGCCGAACTCCTCGCCGCCTATCCGGTTCCGGTCTACGGCCAGCAGCGGCCCGCCCTCACCAGCGTCAGCATAGCGATCGCCGAGGGCAACCGCGTAGCGCTGCCGGAACTCGGCTTGAGTTTCGACGTGCTCGGTTTTCCCGGCCACACGTCCGACCACGTCGGGTTTTACGGGCACGGCATGCTGTTTTGCGGCGACACTTTATTCAGTTGCGGCTGCGGCAAGCTCTTCGAGGGCACGCCCGCGCAAATGACGGCATCCATGCAAAAAATCCTTGCATTGCCTGACGACACCCTGCTCTACAGCGCCCATGAATACACCCTGGAAAACATCGGCTTTGCCAAGAGGGTGGAGCCGGACAACGAAGCGCTTCTGCAATGGGAACAGGAAGCGCTGGGCTTGCGCGAAAAGGGACTGCCGACCCTGCCCACCTCCCTATCCCAAGAAAAACGAACCAACCCCTTCCTGCGTTTTTCCGAACCCGGCCTTATCGATGCCGTCAGCCGCCATGCCGGACGGCCGCTCAGCGACCCTGTGGCCGTATTTGCCGCGACGCGCGCTTGGCGGGATCAATACTAAAGGAGCCTGTCCGAACTTGACGGTTCAATGGCTTAGCGTTAACATCCCGCAACCGCGAAAAGCCCCAAAGCAAGACCAAAAATAACATACCAAGAATAGCCAAAGATTTGATGAAATCAGGATTTTCCATTTGCTGCGCCTTGTTGCTCGCCTGCTGGGCCTTAAATACCCAAGCGGCGGATCTCGGTCCCGCGCCACAATCCGACATTTCCGGCCCGAGCGCATGGCCTAGCCAGTACAATCTGGCGGCCTACGCCGAAACCACTGCGAATCCCACGGCGTCACCGGACACCAGCAGCGCGGCAGCACAAGACGACAACCCCGCCGATACCGCAACGGATTCAACAACGCAAACATCCTCCGGCACCGCCGCAGACTCGTCCGCGCAAACACCCTCAGACAAGGCGAACAGCGCACTCCTACCCTCCGCCGCCCCCACCCAATACACGGTTCCCACGGTTCTACCGCAAAACGATTTATGGGGCCGCATCCGCAACGGCTTCGCACTGCCCGAGCTGGACACGCCCTTGGTGAGAGAAAACGAGGAATGGTACGCGAGCCGCCCAGACTACGTGCGGCGCATGGTGGAGCGTAGCCGACGCTATCTCTACCACATTGTGGAAGAAACCGAAAAACGCGGCATGCCCAGCGAAATCGCGCTGCTGCCGATGATCGAGAGCGCCTTCAATCCCAAGGCCTACTCACCCAGCCACGCGGCCGGGATTTGGCAATTCATCCCCTCCACCGGCAAGCATTTCGGACTGCAACAAAACTGGTGGCACGACGACCGCTACGACGTTATCGCTTCAACCGACGCCGCCCTCGACTACCTGCAAAAACTGCACGACATGTTCGGCGACTGGGAACTTGCCTTGGCGGCCTACAATTGGGGCGAAGGCGCTGTCAGCCGGGCCATCGCGAGAAACCAGGCGCGCGGAGAACCGACCGATTTCCTGAGCCTCAACCTGCCGCCCGAAACGCGCAGCTACGTGCCCCGCCTCCTCGCGGTAAAGCACATCGTGGAAAATCCGGCGGCGTTCGACCTCGATCTGGCATCCATTCCCAATCGTCCTTACTTCACTACCGTCGCGGCACCGAAGAACATCGACGTCAAACTGGCGGCGCGATTGGCGAATGTCCCGCTGGACGAATTCGTCTCGCTCAATCCGTCCCACAACCGGCCGGTTATCCGTGGCGGCGAAAGCCGCACCATGCTGCTTCCCGTGGATAAAGCCGATACCTTCGCCGCCAATCTGGAGGACTACAGCAAACCGCTGGCGTCTTGGCAAACCTACACCCCCCAGCGCGGCGAAAAACTGCTCAAAATCGCTCAAAAATTCGGCATTTCCCTCACTACCCTAAAGGAAACCAACAGCC
>JAIOJO010000458.1 GCA_019911985.1 Sulfuricellaceae bacterium
GGGCAATGCCCAGGCCACGGTGACATTTTCCGCACCGGCTTCCAGCGGCAGCAGCGCGATCACCGGCTATACCGTCACCTCCAGCCCCGGCGGCTTCACCAGCAGCGGTTGCACCGCATCGCCTTGCACGGTGACCGGCCTCACCACCGGCACCGCCTATACCTTTACCGTCACCGCCACCACCTCGGCCGGCACCGGCTCCGCCTCGGCCGCCTCGAACTCGGTCACACCGGCCACCATCCCCGGCGCGCCGACTATCGGCACCGCCACGGCAGGCAACGCCCAGGCCACGGTGACGTTCTCCGCGCCCGGCTCCAACGGCGGCAGCGCCATCACCGGCTATACCGTCACCTCCAGCCCCGGCGGCTTCACCAGCAGCGGTTGCACCGCATCGCCTTGCACGGTGACCGGCCTGACCAACGGCACCGCCTATACCTTTACCGTCACCGCCACCAACTCGGTCGGCACCGGCTCCGCCTCGGCCGCCTCGAACTCGATCACGCCCAAGGCCAACCAGACCATCACCTTTACCGGCCCCAGTTCGCCGCAAAACTTCGGCGCCACGCCGACCTTGAGCGCCACCGCCAGCTCCACCCTGACGGTGGCCTTCACTTCGGCCACCACCGGCGTGTGTACCGTCTCCGGCACGACCGTGACCCTCGTCACCACCGGCACCTGTACCATCAACGCCGACCAGGCCGGCAACGGCAGCTACAATGCCGCGCCGCAGGTACAGCAGTCGTTTACCGTGAATGCCGTCGTCCCCGGCGCGCCGACCATCGGCACCGCCACGGCGGGCAATACCCAGGCCACGGTGGCGTTCTCCGCGCCCGGCTCCAACGGCGGCAGCGCCATCACCAGCTATACCGTCACCTCCAGCCCCGGCGGCTTCACCGGCACCGGCTCGGCCAGCCCGATCACGGTGACCGGCCTGACCAACGGCACGGCCTATACCTTTACCGTCACCGCCACCAACTCGGTCGGCACCGGCTCCGCCTCGGCCGCCTCGAACTCGGTCACGCCCAAGGCCAACCAGACCATCACCTTTACCGGCCCCAGCTCGCCGCAAAACTTCGGCACCACACCGACCTTGAGCGCCACCGCCAGTTCCACCCTGACGGTGGCCTTCACTTCGGCCACCACCGGCGTGTGTACCGTCTCCGGCACGACCGTGACTCTCGTCACCACCGGCACCTGTACCATCAACGCCGATCAGGCCGGCAACGGCAGCTTTAACGCCGCGCCGCAGGTGCAACAGTCGTTTACCGTGAATGCCGTCGTGCCCGGCGCGCCGACCATCGGCACCGCTACGGCGGGCAATACCCAGGCAAGCGTGGCGTTCTCCGCGCCGGGCTCCAACGGCGGCGCGGCCATCACCAGCTATACCGTCACGTCCAGCCCCGGCAGCTTCACCGGCACCGGCTCGGCCAGCCCGATCACGGTGACTGGCCTGACCAACGGCACGGCCTACACTTTTACCGTGACCGCGACCAACTCCGCCGGCACCGGTTCGGCCTCGGCGGCGTCGAACTCGGTCACGCCCAAGGCCAGCCAGACCATCACCTTCAATAACCCCGGCACGCAGAACTTCGGCACCACGCCGACGCTGACCGCAACCTCGGACTCCAGCCTGACCGTCAGCTTCACTTCCTCGACCACCGGCGTCTGCACCATCACCTCGGGCGGCACGCTGACCTTCGTGACCACCGGCACGTGTACCATCGACGCCGACCAGGCCGGCAACGGCAGCTACCTTGCCGCCACCACGGTCAGCCGCAGTTTCACCGTAGCCGCCGTGGTGCCCGGTGCGCCGACCATCGGCACCGCCTCGCCCGGCGACACCCAGGCGACGGTAAGCTTCACCGCGCCGGCCTTTACCGGCGGCGCGGCCATCACCAGCTACACCGTCACGTCCAGCCCCGGCAGTATCACCGCCACCGGGGCTGCCAGCCCGATCACGGTAACCGGCCTGACCAACCACACCGCCTATACCTTCACCGTGAAGGCCACCAACAGCGCCGGCACCGGCTCGGCATCAAGCGCGTCGAATAGCGTCACCCCGGCCCCCGGCCCGGTGGTGCAAAGCGTCGCCGTTCCCGCCAACGGCCGCTACAAGGCCGGCGGCAACCTCGACTTCACGGTTTCGTGGGACAAGAACACCACCGTCACCGGCACGCCGCGGATCGCCTTGGTGATCGGCGCGACCACGGTCTACGCCAACTATGTGAGCAGCCCGACGGCCACCTCCAGCTTGTTCCGCTACACTGTGCTGGCCGGGCAGAACGATACCGACGGCATCACTGTCGGCGTGCTGAGTTTGAACGGCGGCACGATCCAAGATAGCAACGGCGTGAATGCCACGCTGACGCTGAACTCGGTGGGCAGCACCACCGCCGTGCTGGTCGACACCACCGCGCCGACGCTGCCGGCGGCGAACATCGCGGTGAACAACCAGGCCGATCCGCATAAAGTGGTCTTGACCTTCAGCGAGGCCCTCGATGGCGCCACCCTCGGAGCGGCCAGCGCCTGGACGGCCACCGCCAACGGCGGCAGCCCGGCCTACACGGTCGCCAGCGTGGCGCTGACCACCGCCACCCAGGTCACGTTGACCTTGGCGACGGTCGATCTGACCAACAGCAAGACCTTTATCCTCAACAGCGACGCCAACGCCCATCTCAAGATCACGCCGCCGGCCACATTGGCCGACTTGGCGGGCAACACCTATGCCGCCGGGCTGGTCACGGAGTCGGGCGCGGCTCTTGTTCTCGACGCCACCGCCCCGACGCTTTCGGCGGTGGCGGCCAGCGCCCCGAGCAGCAGCGGCGGCACGCTTGCCGCCACCGCCAGCGAAAAGGCCATGGCTTACTGGATCGCCGTCGCTCACGGCGCGGCCGCTCCCAGCGTGGCCCAGGTCAAAGCCGGAGCGAACTACGGCGCGGTGACGGTGGCCAGCCACGGCAGCGGCGCCTTGCCGTCCGGCACGGCGGGCAGCCTGAGCCTGAGCGGCCTCGCCGCCAGCACGCCTTACGATATCTATGTCTCCGCCGAGGATGCCGCCGGCAACCCCACGGCGGCGGTTTCGAACACCAGCCTGACAACGGCGGCGGCCCCGTCCGCCTCTAGCCTAAACACGCTCCCCTCGGGGGGCGGCTCTGCCACGCCCGCGCCCGGCTCCACCGTCACCGTCTCCGATAACGGCAGCAACGGTTCCACCATCAACTTGCCGCCGCCGTCCAGCACGGGTTCGGGCTCGACCACGCCCAACACGGTCAATCTCTCGCTGCCCGTCACCGGCACCATTAGCGTTTCGAGCGGCACCGGCAATACCCAACTCGGCGTTCAGCATGTCACTTTGCCCGGATCGACGCAGCCGGTCACCACCGTCACCGTCAACAACGGCACCGCGACGCTTACCGCCACCCAAACCGGCCAGCCGGTCGTCTCCTTGAAGAACGGTATCGTCGTGGTATCGGGCAGCGACCACAGCCGGGTGGATATCGATACCACCGGTGCCGCCGCGCAAATAGCCGTGCAAAACAGCGATACGATTGTGGTGCCGACAGGTTCGCCGAATGTGGCCGGCACGACGGTGAATCTGCCTACGCCTTCCACGACCGGAGGATCAACCGCCGCCGTGACGGTGCAGGTGGGCAGCCAAACCTTGAGCATCCAATCGAGCCAATCCAGCACCAGCATGACGTTCCAAGTGGTCGATATAGGCGGGACGCCGACGCCGGTATTGGCCGTAAGCGGCACGGCGCAGATCAGCACCAGCGGAGAGAATCAGCCTCTGATGACCGTCGGAAACGGCAACCATGTGCTGCGTTCCGGCAGCGGGGGAGGGCAGACGTGCAATACGCAAATTCAGGCCACACATGACGCCAATAACGAATCCGTCCATATCAACACCTGCTTTATCGTGCTGGAAGCCGGTTCCTTCTCCTCGGCCAGAATGGGCCGGTTGTCCTCCATAAACGGCGTTAACCATTTTGCGTCCATTAAGGATGGGGTTATGTGGGCAGGGGAGACTGCGGACTTCGATAGCAACGGGCAGGTTTCAGCCGCCTACCTCGGCAGCCATCAAGGCGACACCCCTGCTGTCGGCGATAATATGCTCAAAGGCAGCGGCAGCTTCAAGGTCGATAGCCTGATTCCTCGCCTCGGTGGCAAGGTTCTGCGCTTAGGGGGTGCCGATCTGAACGCCTCGCTGTTTAGCGTGATGAGCAAGGCGTTCGGTACTACCATACCCGCTCCGCAGCAGAACGCCGATGGCACTTTGGTCTTCACTATCGGCGGGAAAACGTATTCGACGCTACCGAGCGGACGCGTCTGGATCGACACCAGCCAGCCGGATGGCCTCGCTGTCGGCCCTGAAGGCGTTATGCTGCTTGCCTCTGGAGGCTATGTGATGATGTTGGTGCCATCGGTAACGGAACCAACCCAGTTTGCCGGAAAGCTTGCAGCCACATTGCCGGTTTCCACGACGTATCTGCGCTGGAACGGCACTTACTTGGTCACAATCGCCGACGGAAGCACCTATGTCACCCGCCCCGCATGGACGATTGCCCCCGCACAGGCGAGTGTTCCGGCGTTCTCGGCGGCCTCTCAAGACATCGTGTACAACGATGGCCTGAACAGCCAAACCCTAGTGCCCGATTTCAGCGATTACAATAGCTTGGAAAACACCTTCCGTACCGAGTTCAACGACCCGAGCTTGACAGTACTGCCGAACATGGACGGAACGGCTGTCTTGACGACGAAGGGGAAAACATACCTTCTGGCACCTAACTGGCAACTCATTCAGCCCGCCGATTTGGCCAGCCGGCCCGCTTGGTGGGTGGATAATGGCGTCATTTACATTAAGAACGCCAACAATACTGCTCAGGGGTTTACCGTTAAATAAACAATAACTTGCTTAGGCAAAATGGAGAAGGGGGCCTAGGCCCCCTTTTTTGTATTTTGGTGACAACTTAACGTAACGTCTGGAAGCGTCTTTAAATCGGTCGCACCCGCCCCCATTTTTTTAGTTTGTCAGTTCTAATCGTCTTTCGATGCGCTCGATACGTTCTTTTAACTTGTCTACGGCATGCCTGTCTTGAACTATTTCGCCATAGTTTATTGCTTCGTCTCGTGTGATTCTTGCCAGTGCGCTTTCGATATTCGATAGTCTGTTAAGGATTTCGCTGTCTCTTTCGCGTGAGGCGTTCTGTTCTGCTTGGATTTTTTTCAAATTTTCCAGTACTAGATTTTCAATATTTTCGTTCATGATTTCATTCCTTCATGATTTCATTCCTTTGTTTAGAGTAGTTTACTCGCTGCAAGAATTGGTGACAAATTCACACATTCATACAGGTGTCGCCAACAGCGTTTTCTGATAATGGCTTTAATTTTACATAATATACATTATGCGAAGTACTGTATGTATCGTTGATGCCGATCAAGCTCAGTTCGACCACTTACACTTACAAGCCTGGTGGAAATGCTCCTAATCAGACCAAGCGCCTGTTTTCGTGCCGCTCCCGCAGCACCCTCCGCCAGAATGAAAAAACTCCCTATTTTTCGGGGCGTTGGAAGAAAAGGAAGAAAAAAATACTGTCGACTTTTTTAAGCGGCGTGCAATTCTTCCCTTAAAACCTTTCGCAATGTTTCTATCGTTACAGGTGCATTTTCCGGCGTAGCGGCCTCGCGCAATGCTTCGTTTATTAGTGTTTGATAGCCTTTCCCCTCTGCTTCTGCTTTCTTTCGGAACGCCGCCAGTACATCGGCGTCCACGTACATCGTAATGCGCACTTTTCCCACGCCAGTTTCCGCTTGCAGCTTTGCCAATTCGGGTACATCTTGGGCGCGTTTTGCACCGGTAAAATCAAATTCTTTACGCATAGTATTTCCCTTCCTTTTTTGTGGCCATCCTGGCTGAAATCAATCGAATGGTATCGCCCCGCATGGTGTAGATCACTAGCAATAAATAATCGTCCTCTATTGCTCATACCCAGAGCAATCAGGCGTTGTTCCCCTGCGCTGTCCATGTCTTCTTTTACCAACGCTAGCGGATCAAGCAATACGCTCGCGCCTTCCTTGAAGCTGACGCCGTGCTTTTTCAAGTTAGAAGTAGCTTTGTTTGGATCGAGTTCGATTTCCATGTTTTTATTATACGTATAATATATGTAATATATGCATATTCAATAAGAACTTTACGTGTAACTGCCACGTAAAGTTCCGGCCAAATTTGTCCATTCATGGGCAATATAGTTTTGCCCTATCGATACAATCTAAAGAATCAATTTCCCAACCATTCATTCGATAACTATAGTTATATCCAACAAGCAAACCCGCCGTCCCGGCGCGGGACGCAAGCCGGGATTGACATCTTTAGGAGACCGACCATGCAACTTAAAGGCAGCAAAACCGAGCAGAATCTGAAAGACGCCTTTTCGGGCGAATCGCAAGCCAACCGCCGTTATCTGTACTTCGCAGCCAAAGCCGACATCGAAGGTTATAACGATGTCGCGGCACTATTCCGTTCCACCGCCGAGGGCGAAACCGGCCACGCCCACGGCCACCTCGAATACCTGGAAAAGTGCGGTGACCCGGCCACAGGACTGCCATTCGGTTCGACCAGCGACAACCTGAAAACTTCCGTTGCCGGCGAAACGCACGAGTACACCGACATGTACCCGGGCATGGCCAAAGCGGCCCGCGACGAAGGCTTCGATGAAATCGCCGACTGGTTCGAAACCCTGGCCAAGGCGGAGCGTTCCCACGCCAATCGCTACCAAAAGGCTTTGAACGAGTTCGTTGCCTAAACTGAGCATTGTCCGGCCATCAGGCGGTGGCCGGATTCCGCTTTCCCAAACTGGAACAGGAGTAACGATTATGGCTGCCCCTACGCGCGAAGGAAATCTGGAAGCGCCCACTCGCCACCCTCTGGACTGGCAAAACCCGGATTTCTATAATGGGGAATCTTTGCTCCAGGAACTGGAGCGCGTCTTCGATATCTGCCACGGCTGCCGCCGCTGTATCAGTTTATGCCAGTCGTTTCCCACCCTGTTCGACCTGGTGGACGAGTCCGAATCCATGGAAGTGGATGGCGTAAAAAAATCCGATTACTGGCAAGTCGTGGACAACTGCTACCTCTGCGACCTCTGTTACATGACGAAATGCCCTTATGTGCCGCCCCATGAGTGGAACCTGGATTTCCCCCATCTGATGCTCCGAGCTAAAGCATTCAAGTTCAAAAAAGGCGACGTCAAAATCCGTGACCGCATTCTCACCAGTACGGATGCGGTAGGCAATCTGGCCGGCATCCCGGTAGTAGCCGGAATCGTTAACGCCGCCAACAAGTTCGGGCCTAGCCGCAAGGTTTTGGAGGCCGTGTTGGGCGTGCATGCGGATGCAAAATTGCCCGAGTATCACAGCAACACGCTGCGCAAGCGGCTTTCCGGCCATCAAAGCGCAGCGCGTCCCGAAGCGGCCGGCAAGACTATCGGCAAGGTTGCCCTATTTGCAACCTGTTATATGAACCGCAACGAGCCCGGTCCGGGTGAAGATTTCTTTGCCGTATACGAGCATAACGGCATATCGGTCAGCTTGGCGGAGAGGGAGCGCTGCTGTGGCATGCCCAAGCTTGAGTTAGGCGACCTGGAAGCGGTAAGTGCCGCCAAGGAATACAATATTCCCCTATTGGCTAAGCTGGTTGACGAGGGTTGGGATCTCACCGCGCTGATTCCTTCCTGCGTATTGATGTTCAAACAGGAACTGCCGCTGATGTTCCCGGACGACCCGGATGTGCAAAAAGTCCGGGCAGCCTTCTTCGATCCTTTCGAGTACCTGATGTTGCGCCACAAGGAAGGCAAGCTTAAAACCGATTTCAAACAGCCGCTGGGCAAGGTGGCCTACCATGCCGCCTGCCACCAGCGGGTGCAGAACATCGGCCAGAAAACTCGGGAAGCCTTATCCCTGGTGCCCGAAACCGAGGTGGAAATTATCGAGCGCTGTTCGGGCCACGACGGCACTTATGCGGTAAAAAAGGAATTCCACGCCTCCGCCATGAAGATCGTCAAGCCGGTGGTGGCGCGGGTAAAGGATGCCGAGGCAAAGCACTATGGCAGCGATTGCGCCATGGCCGGCCATCACATCGAGAACGGACTCAAAGACGGAAGAGCGCCGGAGCATCCCATCACCTTGCTACGCAAGGCCTATGGCATCTGAAGCTTTGAGGCGAAGTTACCCCCCACCGAATCAAAATAGCATTTATGAATATGGATATGATGAAAGGAGATCCTATGGGCAAATTGAGCCGGGAGGACCTGTACTCCCTGGAGAAATATGCGGCAATCCGCCCCGATTTCCGCGCCAAGGTGATGGAATACAAGAAGCTTCGCCGCGTACCTATCGGCGACCACGCCACGCTCT
>JAIOJO010000006.1 GCA_019911985.1 Sulfuricellaceae bacterium
CGGTGGCTGTAGATGCCGTATTCGGCGGCTTCTATCCGTCGGGCGCTGAGAAGTTTGAGCACTAGCGTGGAGCCTAAAGAGGTGACGGCGTCGCCGGGCTGGCTGGCACCGCTGGCGAGGAAGGCGGCGATGCTGTCGGTGGTGCCGGCGCGCACTAGGCAATCGCCGGGCAGGGAGTAGCGCCGGGCGATTTCGGGCAGCACCGGGCCGATGGGGGTGCCCGGCGCGATGACGTGCGGCAACACGCGGGCCACGGGCAGGGCGAGCAGCCAGCCGGGGTAGCGCAAGTGCTCCGCATCGTAGCCCAGCTTGAGGCTATTGTGGTAGTCGCCGATGCCGGGCCGGCCGTGGAGCAGCGAGGCGAGCCAGTCGGCCTGATGGACGAAATAGCGGGCTTGCGGAAATTCGGGTTGTGCGGCGAACCACAGCAGCTTGGCCAAGCTGGAGGTGGCGCCGAGGACGGTATGGCCGGGCGGGGCGATGGCGGCCAGTTGTCCGGCTTGGGCGGCGGCGCGGCTATCGTTGTACAGCAGCGGCGGGCATAGCGGGTGCATGTCCGCGTCGCACAGCAGCGCGGTGGCGGAGGTGCCGTCGATGGCGATAGCCTTGATGTTTTGCCGGTGGTGTACGGGGATTTGTTCCAACAACTGGAACAGCGCGGTTTGCCAGGACTCGGCCAACCGTTCCGGCGCGACCGCCGCGAAGGCGCAGCGCGCTTCGGCCAGTTGTTCGCCGTGCGCGTCGATCAGCGCGGCGCGTGCGCCGCTGGTGCCGAAGTCTATGCCTAGGTAGGAATGGGTAATGAGGGATGGGTGATGGGAACGGTTTTTACTCATTCCTCATTACCCATCCCTCATCCCCGGGTGTTCGATTGATGCTCAAACTGCGCCAAATCCACACGAGGCTGGGGCTGCCAGCCTTCCTTGCGGTATTCCGCGACGACGTTGGTGAAGATGCCGCCGCGCACGTAGAATTTGGCGGTGAGGCGCATGAAACGGGGCTGGGTCGCGGCGGCGAGGTCGTCGAGGATGCGGTTGGTGACGGCTTCGTGGAAAGCGCCTTCGTTGCGGAAGGACCAGATGTACATTTTCAGGCTCTTCAGCTCGACGCATTGGCGGTCGGCGATGTAGTCCAGCGTGAGCGTGGCGAAGTCCGGTTGGCCGGTTTTCGGGCACAGGCAGGTGAACTCCGGGATTTCCATGTGGATGTGGT
>JAIOJO010000459.1 GCA_019911985.1 Sulfuricellaceae bacterium
GCTTATAGGCACCCCATGGATATTGCTTCCGCCATCGAACAAAACATCGCCGCCGCCTTGGCCGAAGACATCGGCAGCGGCGACCTGACCGCGCAATTGATACCCGCCGGACAAAGCGCCACGGCCAGCGTCATCTGCCGCCAAAAGGCGATACTTTGCGGGCGCCCCTGGTTCGAGGCGTGTTTCCGCCGCCTCGACCCGCAAGTGGAATTCATTTGGTACACCGACGAAGGTCAATGCGTCGGCGCCGACCAAATCCTCTGCGAAATACGCGGCGACGCCCGCGCGCTGCTTTCCGCCGAGCGCCCGGCGCTGAACTTCCTGCAGACTTTGTCCGGCACGGCCACCGCGACGGCGCATTACGTCGAAGCCGTGAAAGGCATAGGCATCCACCTGATGGACACCCGCAAGACGCTGCCCGGCCTGCGCGTCGCGCAGAAATACGCCGTGCGCATCGGCGGCGGGGTGAACCAGCGCATCGGCTTGTTCGACGGCATCCTGATCAAGGAAAACCACATCGCCGCCGC
Source organism: Sulfuricellaceae bacterium (assembly GCA_019911985.1). Lineage (GTDB taxonomy): Bacteria > Pseudomonadota > Gammaproteobacteria > Burkholderiales > UBA9220 > JAIOJO01. Next base: position 528 of record JAIOJO010000459.1, read on the forward strand.
CGGGGGCATCGGACAGGCGCTGGAACTGGCCAGGCGGCTGGCGCCCTCCGGCACCCCGATCCAAATCGAAGTGGAAAGCCTGTATCAACTGGAACAAGCGCTGGCGTCCGGCGCCACTTTGATTTTGCTGGATAATTTCGACTTGAAAACGCTGCGCCGGGCGGCGAAGCTAACCGAAGGCCGTGCCACGCTGGAAGCCTCCGGCGGCATTTCCCTGGCAAATGTCCGGGCCGTCGCCCAAACCGGCGTGGACCGCATTTCCATCGGCAGCCTCACCAAGGACGTGCTGGCCGTCGATCTGTCGATGCGCTTCGCCTTTACGGGGCGCTAGCCGGAAAACCCGGCAGGCAGGCTTCCCTCTCTTATTGCGGCGTCTGTGCTTGGCTAAGCAAGGGCTCGTCGTCTATCACTTCGGCGAACTTGAACACGCTGATCGGCGGGTAAAAATGCAGCGCCCTCGCCTCCTTCATATTCAGCAGGAAGGAAAAGCGGTTCAGGGTTTCGATGGGAATCCTACCGGGGGGAATTTTGTTCACGAGGATTTGCTCGGCCTTGTAAGCCGCGAACTGGCCGACATTGTAATAGCTGCTGACCAAACCCATCAGCGCGCCCGAATGGCGCACCGGCGCTTCGGTGGCGGAGAAGGTGAGAATGCCGGCCTGGTGGGCGAGCTGCGTCACCGCGGCGGCCTGGGAAATGATGAACGAATCCGAGGGCAGGTAGAGGACGTGCGGCTTATCGGCGGCGACCCGCGCCATAACCCCGGCCAAGGCCTGGCCGTCGGGGCTGCCGCCGGCACCCACGAGAATGGGATAGAGCGTAAAGCGGTAGCGGTATTTTCCGGCGAGGGCTTTCAGCGCCTGCACGGTGAGCAGCGAATTCTGCTCGCTGGGGTTGTAGACCATGGCGAGGCTGCCGATTGAGGTGACCGAGGCGAGGGCCTGTAACTGGTTTTCCAGCGGTACCAGATGGGAGCCGCCAGTCAGGTTGCGGCCCGATCCCACCAACGAGGAAACCAGGCCCGCGCCGACCGGATCGGCGACGATATCGAACACCACGGGAATATCCGCGATCCGGCCGCCTCTCCCCTTCTCGCCTGACTTTCCGGCGATGGCGGCGGTGACCGTGGTGCCGAAGGTGTAGACCAAATCGGGCCGCAGCCGCTTGATTTCACCGACGAAGCCGGGCAGGCGGGTTTTGTCCTCCGCGCAATCGCGCACAGTGAACTGGACGGGGATATGGTTGCTCTTGAAATAATCCATGAAGCCCTTTTCCGCCTCGGTGATGCCGCGGTACAGCACCATGTAGACCTGGAAGGGCTTGGCCGCGGCCAGCGCCGCGTGTGGCAGCAAGGCGAAGCCGAGCGCGCACGCCAATCCCGCCCAGAAACCGCTTCTGTGCCGTGTCATAGCGCGCCCTCCAAAACCGGTTTATCGGCCTGGTACAGGTACAAGGCCAGCAGGCCGATCGAGACGATAATCACCGTGCCGATGCCGAGGAAGGCGCCCGAGAAACCGTAAACGGCGATCAAGGTGCCGGCGATGAGGGGGCCGGCCACATTGCCGATGCGCTCCATCAAGCGGAAGATGCCCATCACGGTGCCGATGCCTATCCTGTTGCAATCCTCCTTGCACAGCTCGGTTACCAGGATCATTTGCGAGGATACGCTGAAGGAATGGGCGATACCCAGGAAAGTCACGCTCGCGATGACTGCCAGCGTGCTGTCGAAGAAATACAACAGCAGCAAGGCCACGCCCGAGAAGAAGCTGCCGAGCAGCACATAGGGCTTGCGGCTCCCGCCCCGGTCGACCAGGCGGGCGACCAGGGGGGAAAAGACGATAATCGCCAGCCCGTAGGCCATGATGCCGCGCCCCGCCAAGGACTGGTTGCCGCCCAGATACTTGATGAAGAGCGGAACGGTGTAGTAGAGGAAACCGGTGAGGGCGATTTTGGACGGGATGGCGGACAACAGCGTGATCGCCATGAAGGACTTATTGCCCACCAGCGCCTTGAAGTCGCTCCATTTGAGCTTAGAAGCTGTTTTAATAAATCCTGAACCCGCGCCGGCGGCAAGCGGGTTTCAGGGCGCGACGCGGGTCGCGCGGTTTGGTTTATTCCAAACAAGCGGCCCGCAACAAAGCCCTGGAGCCCGCTTGCCACCGGCCCGGAGGGTTGAGGCGCTAAGCCCGTGAGGGCGTCGTTACGGCTCGCTGATTTGGAATAACCAAACCGCGCTCGCCGCGCCTAGCCCTCACGGGCTTAGCGCCTCAACGCGGGTTCAGGATTTATTAAAACAGCTTCTTAGGCTTGGCTTCCTGCGCGGGCGGCGCCTTGGGGATGAAGCGCCGCACGAACAGCACCGCCGCCAGGCCGAGAAATGCGGACAGGAAAAAGGTCATCGAATAGCCGATGTGGTCGGCCAGAATTCCGCCGGTAGCCGCGCCGCACAGGGAGCCAGCGAAGAAACCGGAAAGGAACATCGCCATTCCCTTGGTGCGGTGGGGTGCCGACGTGTTGGCCGTGATATACCCTTGCACGGTGATGAACACGACGCCGTAGCCGACGGCGGTGATCGAGCGTCACATCAGCAATTCCAGCATATTCTGCGACGTCGCCGTGAGGATCAGCCCCAACGCCGTCACCAGCGCGCCGACGATAAAGGCGCGGCGGTGGCCGACCCGCTCCGACCATTGGCCGCTGATCGGCAAGGACAGCGCCCAGACGAACATGAAGACGGAAATCGGCAAGCCGATCACCACTTCCCGCGACAGCCAGCCTATGGGATGGTAAAACTGGGCCACGAAGTTGGGGAAAAACGACAAGGACAATGAATCGGAAAAAATCAGCAGGAAGAAGGGCCAGCGGATATACACCAGCCGGTTGACCAGGGTTCCGCCGTCGTAATCCGCCGCGCCGAAGAGGAAGCGGCGCTCGAACTTCTCCAGCAGCGGCCCTATCGCCGCGCCGACGGTTTGTTCGCCGAAACGCGCCTGCGCCGCGCCGACGCGCTGCGCCAACGCCGCGTAAGCGCTGTTGTTGACCCGGCTCAAGCCCTTGTTCAACAGCGTGCTGACCCGCCCGATCTCGTCCAGAAAATCCACCGCCAAATACTGCGAATAATCCCCCCTTGAACCCGTTCGAAGGTTTCCGCTATCGCCGCCATCGGCGCCGTCACCTTGAACATTACGACGAAAACCAGCAACTCGAAGGCGATCAGGCTGGTCACGACGATAATCGTCACCAAATCCAGGGCGATGTCCTCGAACTGTTTCTGGATATAACCCGCATCCTGCCCCACGTGCAGCCAGCCGACCGTTTTCCCGGCTACGTTTACCGCCACGGCGGTATCGACATAGGCCTGGTCCAGGGTGCGGTAATCCCGGTTGGGCGTCCGCGCCGACTCCCTCATGTAGGCCGCAACGGCGGGCGTCGGGGCGGCGCCGTTACGGTAGACGACGTTCCCCGCGGCGTCGGTCACGGCCAAGTAAAGGATTTCAGGGTAAGTTTTGCGCACCGAGTCGAGGTAGTCCCCCATGCCCGGCAAATGCTCGAACGGCTCGCCATGGCCAACGGCCTTCGCCACCAGGGCGGTGACGGATTCGCCGACATCGACGGCCTTTTCATGCATGTCCTCCATTAGGGAAACGCGGAATTGAGCCAGGGCCAGCCAAGCAACCAGGACGGTCGCCAACACGGCCAAGGAAATGGCCATGCCGAGAATTTTCAATTGCAGCGTATCGCGCCGGGTCATGAGCCGGCTCCCCGCTCTTGCTCGAACGCCGCCAGCACCAGGACAAAATTGCGCGCCAAGGCGAACTGGGTGGCGTGCAGCTTGTTATCGACCAGCGCGCGCGAATAACCGATCATCACGGTGCCGGCACGCGCATTGAAACTGTTTTTGACGGGGATGGCGATCCAGTAGTCTTGGCCGTCCACCGCCTGCCAGCCGGACGCGGCTTTCGCGCCGGCTTTGGGCGCCAGCCAGGCGGCGAAGTCCGCCTTGCCGATGCGCCGCTTGTCGGTATCGAACAAGGACACGCCGTCCCGGTCCAGCACCGCGACGGCGCCGATGCCGGCCCGCTGGCGCTGCGCCGCATCGACCACGGACTGCAATTGCCGCATTTCTTCCAAATGCAAGCCCAGGGTCAAGCCGAATTCGATGGACCGGTTGATGTCGCTGCCCACCACGTCGAGGCGGGAACGCAGCAGCGCCATATAACTTTTCTCGAAATTGAAATACGTCAGCACCGAATTGAGGAGCAGGGAGAAGGCCACCACGCCGATCACCATCGACGAGATTTGCCAGGACAAGGTGCGCCACCGCCGGTACGCGCGCATTCCGGGTAATTTCGCTTCCGCCATATTTATGTTTGTTCGATAAGCCTGGAAAGGAAGGGCGCTAGCATAGCGATAGAATCGGAATCTAAAAAGAGCGCGGCGCGCTTTGCGCGCGGCATTTTTCGGTTTATCGAGCCCTCACGGCAGCACCGGAAACGTGATGGAGAATCGCGCCCCTTTGCCCGTCGCCAGTTCGGACAGGCCAACTTCGGCGCCGTGGGCATGGGCGATTTCGGCGACGATGGCGAGGCCCAGCCCGCTGCCTTCGCCCGAACTGCCGGCGACCCGGTAGAAACGCTCGAACACGTGCGCCCTATCCTCCGCGGGTATGCCCGGCCCGTCGTCCTCCACCTCCAGCACGCTGAGGCCGTTCACGCGGCCGCTCCTGACCGTCACCTGCCCGCCCTTGCCGCCGTAGCGGATCGCGTTGTCAAGCAAATTGGCCAGCATTTCCTGCAACAGCAGGGCGACCCCCCTCACCGGCGCCGTTTCCAGCTCGAAACCGAGATCGACGTCGGCGGCCAGCGCCCGCCGTACCC
>JAIOJO010000460.1 GCA_019911985.1 Sulfuricellaceae bacterium
TTGTCTTGTGCGACGAAGAAGACTACCTCTGGGCGAGAAGCCTTATCGCCGAGCGGCATTTGCCTGAGCGCTGCGCGGTGCTGTTTTCCCCAGTGGCCGGGCAGTTGGAACCCAGCCGATTGGCCGATTGGATTTTGCGCGACCGTTTGCCGGTGCGCATGCAGATACAGCTCCACAAGATTTTGTGGGGCAACGCCCGTGGCAAGTGAGTTTTCGCTATGAGGGGCGTTCGATGAAAAAAGCCGTCATTCTCCTCTCAGGCGGATTGGATTCCGCCACCACGCTGGCAATCGCCAGGAGCGAAGCTTATGACTGCTACGCACTCAGCCTCGACTACGGTCAGCGCCATCGCGCCGAGTTGCAGGCCGCCGCGGCGGTGGCGCAGAGCCTAGGAGCCAGCGCCCATCGGGTAGTTAAGCTCGATTTAAGCATGTTCGGCGGCTCTGCCTTGACCGACAGCTCCATCGCCGTGCCGACCTCGCCGGGCGTAGGCATACCGGTGACCTACGTACCCGCTCGCAACACCATCATGTTGTCCCTGGCGCTGGCCTGGATGGAGGTGCTGGCGGCCAGCGACATCTTTATCGGCGCCAATGCGGTGGATTATTCCGGTTACCCGGATTGCCGGCCCGAGTACATCGCCGCTTTCGAGCGCATGGCGAACCTGGCGCTCAAATCGGCGGTCGAGGGCGAAGCCGTGGGTATTTTGGCCCCGCTGATCGCGCTCTCCAAGGCCGACATCATCCGCCGCGGCATCGAACTCGGCGTCGATTATAGCCAGACCGTTTCCTGCTATCAGGCGGATGAGGCGGGGCGCGCGTGCGGCCGGTGCGATTCCTGCCGTTTGCGGCGCCAGGGGTTCACCGCGGCGGGCGTGCCCGACCCTACGCGTTATTTCGCGTGAACTCCAATATCGGCGTTTCTGCGCGCCCATCTTAGTATTAAAGTACTAAGTGTTTAATTTTATTAAAAAAACTATTGAGTCCCGGGCGGCTTATCCATTAAAATATGCTGATATTGTCGATATGAATGGAGTTGTTTAAATGGAAAATGCATCGCATCTAGGTACTACGGTTGCCTGGCTGGGTTTCGGTTTGGCGTTTATCTTCGGTTTTGTCGCCAACAAAACCAATTTTTGCACCATGGGCGCCGTGTCCGACGTCGTGAACATGGGCGATTGGGGCCGCATGCGCGCTTGGCTGCTGGCCATTGCGGTCGCCATGATCGGTACCAATGCGCTGGTCTTGATGGGGTATTTGGATCTTGCGAAAACGATTTATACCGCTCCTAACTTCATCTGGCTGGCTTACCTCGTCGGCGGCTTGAGCTTCGGCGTCGGCATGACCTTGGCCTCGGGATGCGCCAACAAATGCCTGGTGCGCGTGGGCGGCGGCAACTTGAAATCGGTAGTGGTTTTCCTGTTTCTCGGCTACTCTGCGCTGGTGACCTTGAAGGGCATTTTTGGCGTTTTCCGCGTCAGCGTGCTCCAGGCACCCGCCGTGTCCCATACGTTCAGCGGCAGCCAATCCCTTCCTTTTTTGCTGGAAGGATTGTTCGGCCTGGATCATCGCGCCCTGCAAATTGTGATAACCGCCATCTTGGCCGGCTCCATCCTGATTTTCTGCTTCATGAACCGCGAATTTCTGCGCAGCCCCGATAACATCCTCGCAGGCGTTGTCATCGGCCTGATTATCACGGCCGGTTGGTACGTCACCGGAAAAATCGGTTTTGCGGAGAATCCCGATACGCTGGAAATGACTTTCTTCGGCACCAACTCGCACCTGGCTGAATCCATGTCCTTCGTTGCGCCGACGTCCTATACGATGGATTTGTGGGCTTACTGGTCCGATGTGGACACCGTGGTCACCTTCGGTATCGCCACCGTGTTCGGCATCGGGATAGGCTCCTTCGTCTATGCCTTGCTGACCAAATCCTTCCGCTGGGAGGGCTTCACCTCGCCGCAAGATATGTTTCGCCACATTATCGGTGCGGTGCTGATGGGCTTCGGCGGCGTGACCGCGGTAGGATGTACCGTCGGGCAGGGTATGTCGGGCGTTTCCACCCTTTCGCTGGGTTCCTTCCTGGCCTTCCTGTCGATTGTGGCGGGCGCCGCGATTACCATGAAAATCCAGTATTACCTGATGATGCGCGAAGCCTAAACCCATCTCTTTGAGTTGATTGGGCCGATCAAAGCCCGGAGAAATTCTCCGGGCTTTTTTTCGCCCGTACCCAGCGAGAAAATGGCGATTTCACTTGACTGTAGGGGTGGTGGAATATAAAATGCGCGTCTTTCGGGTCGTTAGCTCAGCTGGTAGAGCAGCGGACTTTTAATCCGTTGGTCGCCGGTTCGAATCCGGCACGGCCTACCAGAAAAAATAAGGGGTTAGATGAAAATCTAACCCCTTTTGTTTTTCCATATGTCGACCAACTGTCAACCGCATAAGCGGATTAAGTATTTTGGCTTCCTGTAGATGGTCTGGGGCCAGGTGTGCATAGCGTATCGTCATCGTTAGGCTGCGATGGCCTAGCAACTTCTGCAGTACAAGAATATTTCCCCCGTTCATCATGAAACGACTTGCGAAGGTATGCCGTACACGTGCGTAAGCTGTCGCGAGGGGGAAGAAGCGTTCCGCACGCTCTACAAGCCTCCCTAAAGGCCGCATACGCGCTTTTAAACAGCTTGCCGGTCATGCTCTTTGAAATCATCGGGACGTACCAAATAGAATAAACGCCTCTTGAGGTTGTAGCTCCCTCTCTCACCCCGGATGAGCTACCATCAATTTTCCATTTGCTCCGCAAGGTGTATTGTTGTAGCTCCCTCTCTCACCCCGGATGAGCTACCATATCTTGATGCCGACATAGGCCGCGAATGTGGTTGTAGCTCCCTCTCTCACCCCGGATGAGCTACCATCATAAACATAGCGGGGACTTAAAGATTTACGTTGTAGCTCCCTCTCTCACCCCGGATGAGCTACCATAGCCTCTGTGTACAGATCGCCCACAACGCTGTTGTAGCTCCCTCTCTCACCCCGGATGAGCTACC
>JAIOJO010000461.1 GCA_019911985.1 Sulfuricellaceae bacterium
TGCCTATACCGTGGAGTTTTCCGACTTCCGCTTGTTCAATATCGAGAACCTGGGCGGCGGCGAGAGCGAAGGCGGTGGTTTTTCCGCGCTGCTGAAACGCACGATGAATTCCACGCCGGGGAAAACCGATAAAAATCTGCACAATGTCGGGCCGAACGTGCGCTTTACCCTGCGCAACAGCCAAGGGCAGGCCAGCGAGTATGAAAACTACATGCAGCCCGTCCCCATCGACGGCCGCCGCTTTTATCTGAGCGGCGTGCGCGGCAGCCCTTCCGGTCCTTTCCGCTACCTGCGATTCCCCGCCGACGAAAACGACTCCATCGAGGGGTTCATGCAGTTGCGCGCCATGTTGTTCGACGCAAAGTCCTATCCTGAGATCGCCCGCCGTTTTGCCGCTCGCGCGCTCCAGGGCGATGCGGTGAGCGAGACCCTGCGCAACAAATTCCTGGAGAGCACGGAGAAGGTTTTACAGTTGTTCGCCCGGGGCGGTTACGAAGCCCTGGCGGGCTTCATCGAAAAGGCCGTTCCCAAGGCGGAGCAGAACAAGGCCGCCGAAACCTATCTCAAGGTTTTGGAGAGCGCCGCTTTCGAAGCGAATCGACTGGCCCGGGAACGCGCGGGGAACAAAACCCCGGTAAGCGACGATGATGCGAAAGCCTTGCAGTTCGTGCGCGACAGCTTGAACGCGGTGAGCGACTCTTTCTTCTATGGCGGGCCGGTATATTTGCAACTGACGGGATTCGAACAAATCCAGGCCTCCGGTTTTCAATTAACGCGCTCACCGGGACGCAATATAGTTTATCTCGGCTCGGGCTTATTAATCCTGGGCGTATTTTTAATGTTCTACGTAAGGGAACGCCGTATCTGGTTGCTGGTCAAACGAGACTCGGGTGAAGTGCTGTTTGCGATGGCGAGCAACCGCAAGACCTTGGATTTCGAACAAGAATTCGAACAGCATACGCGCCGTTTGGCTGAACTGCTTGCAAAGGACGAATAATGGAATTGACCACCGATTTCTACGGCAACCGACCTCACTTCCTCAAAACCCTGTCGTGGTTCGACTGGCTTTACACCTTGCTGCTGATGTCCGGCGCGGCCTACGCTTACGCGTTGTATAGCGGCTACATGGACAGCTATGAACGCGGCATCCTGGTTCTGGCGGTGGGCGGCCTGTCCTTCTTCGGTTGGTACTGGAAATCGATACGCGTTTTGCTGCTGGCCGTGGCGGCCATGAGCTTGTTCGGCATCAGCCAGTACCACGGCGATTTGGCCCGAGCCGAGCAGGCGTTTTTCCTGAAGTATCTGTGGTCCAGCCAGTCCGCGATCATGTGGATGAGCGCCTTGTATGTGTTGGCCACCGGCACGTACGGGCTGGGCATGATCATGCGGTCCGATTTCGTCAACCGGGTCGCCTCGGCCATTACTTGGAGCGCGTGCGCCATGGGGCTGACAGGGTTGATGGTGCGCTGGTACGAGTCCTATCTTCTGGGCGCCGACATCGGCCATATTCCCATCAGCAACTTGTATGAAGTCTTCATTCTTTTCTGCATCATCACTTCGCTGCTTTACCTGCATTACGAGCAGCGTTATCAAAACCGCCAAGTAGGCGTGTTCGCGCTGACCGTGGTCAGCGTCGCGGTCGGCTTCCTGCTGTGGTATGCCTTCGACCGCCAAGCCCAGGGAATCCAACCCTTGGTGCCGGCCTTGCAGTCCTACTGGATGAAACTGCACGTTCCGGCAAACTTCATCGGCTACGGCTCCTTTGCCCTTGCCGCCATGCTCGGTGTCGCCTACCTGCTGGCCGATAAGGGCTGGTTGGCCGGCCGTTTACCGAAGATGGAGGTGCTGGACGACATCATGTACAAAGCGATCGCGATCGGTTTCGGTTTCTTTACCATCGCCACCATCCTCGGCGCGCTATGGGCGGCGGAAGCCTGGGGAAGCTATTGGTCGTGGGACCCGAAAGAGGTTTGGGCGCTGATCGTGTGGCTGAATTACGCCGCTTGGCTGCATCTGCGCATGGTAAAGGGCTTGCGCGGCCCGATGTTGGCTTGGTGGGCGGTCATGGGCTTGCTGGTTACCGCCTTCGCCTTCCTGGGCGTGAATATGTTTTTATCCGGCCTGCATTCTTACGGAACCTTATAAGAAGCTGTCTTAATAAATCCTGAGGTTTTTCTCGCCGCGATTAAACCCAAAAGGCCAAGGATCTTCTCCTTGGCCTTTTTTGTTGTGTGCGGACTACAGCGGATATGCGCTGCAAACTTCGATACGATCGAAGCGCCCCTTGAGCGCCTCCTGTAAGCGGGTGATGGCGGCATTCTCCAGCGCGTCGCCGTTCTCCGGCTCATGGCGCAATGCCAGGCGTAGCGAAACCTTGATGGTATCGGGCGTGAAGTGCTGGACCAGGTTAATCCAGGCGTTGAGCTGCTTGGGCCGTATCGCCGGCAGCGTATAAGCCACGGCCTGAAGCGACTCGATGTCGCAGGCGGAAAAGGCGCTGCGCAAACCCTGTTTGATTTCGTGGCGGGCTAAATTGCAGGCTATGTCGGCGATGCTTTCCAAGGCGGACAGCAGATCGTTGTCGATGGCCCGCCTGCTGCAGGCATACTCCAGCGCCGGATAATAACCGAGCTGTTCCGCGCGGGAAAGGTCGCGGACACACTCCGCCACCTCTTCGCCCACGGCCTCGTGGGAAATCGGCAGCGAGCGCTCCAGCGCCGCAGCCGGAATTTTAAGCAGCACGCTTAGGGCGATATGCCTCATTTAATCGGCGCCGCACAGGACTTCGATATGCTGAAAAATCGGCCCGGTCAAGGGTTCCAACTTGCTCCGCATCAAGGTGCCGACAGCCGTGGTTCGGCTCAGGATCGGCCGCGCCATTTCCCTGTCCATGCGGGATAAAAACAGCATGGCGCGTATCTCCGCGCGCAGTTCGGGAACGATTTCCACCAGCCGGGCGATCTCGGCTTCCTGCGTCAGCCTGGCTTCGACTTCGGCTTCCACCGCTTCCAGGTCGGCGGCGCAGGCGCCGGGGCGGCGCACGGCGGAAAAATAATCGGCCAAGGCGTTGAGAAGCGCATTCACGACATCCTGGTCGGCCGGATGGCGCAATAC
>JAIOJO010000462.1 GCA_019911985.1 Sulfuricellaceae bacterium
GTTCCCCAGGTCAGTATCCATCCGGATGAAAAGAACGAGTATTTCGTTCTCTCGCTCGCCGCGGGCGACCGGCCCGGCCTCCTATCCGACGTTGCCAATGTCTTGGTAAATCATCATATCGATGTTCATACGGCAAAAATAGCAACGCTGGGGGAGCGTGCCGAAGACACGTTTCTGATTGCGGGGGATAGTCTGTACGACGACAAAGCCGTTTCTCAATTGGAAAACGATTTGCTGCGGAAACTGCAAGCCTCAAGCTAAAAAATCAATCTTGCCCAGCTAAGCCGAGCTTCCCGCTTAGATCCAATTGCATCACATCTTCACCGCGTTCGAGGTGGTATAACCAAGCCAATAGTTCGGCAATCGCCCGGTACAGCTCGGGGGGAATATGTTGATCGAGGTCTACCTGCATCAACAAGGACACCAGTTCCGGCGATTCGTGGACATATACGCCAGCCGCTTGAGCGCGTTCGATGATCGCCTGGGCTAGCTGCCCCCGCCCCTTTGCCACAACGCGCGGCGCGGCATCGCCGCTTCCATAGGCCAACGCCACCGCATTTCGTTGTTTTTCATGTGGCTCCATGCTGCTCCACCGTCACACCCGATAAACGCAAACCGGCCGCCTCAAACGACCGGAGCAAGGCGGGCCGGGCCGATTTCAGACGGCTTCCAGTCGCCTCGGTATCCACATTCAAATGGATTTGAATGCCCGAAGGACTTAAGGACATCACCGCATTAACATCGCCCAGTTGCGGCAACTGCAAGCGCAAAGTCGTTTGCCATGCCGGTATTTCCCTCCCTTCGTGGTCTCTTGCCGGGCGTTCCTCGATCTCCCAGCGCATATCCTGTCCCGGCCAGACTTGGCCCTGCCAAATCAGTTGATGATTATCGAGCGCATTCAGTTGCTGCTGCACCAAGGGAAGCGTTTGCGGGTGCACTCCCTGTTCCGCGTGAATTGGCGCGCGAATGACCGTTTTGTCATCTGCCGCGGCCGCCAAGGGGGATGGAGTATTGGGGAGAGCATGAGGTGCTTGGGAATTTTGCGGGGCAGCCCTAACTTGGTTTTGACTATCATCGTTTGCCACAAGCACGCTTGGCGACAACTTAGCCTGTGGCTCCTGCAACAATTCCTGCAATGAGCGCTGCCCAGAAACCCACTGTGCCTGATGGGATTCATAAAACAAGCCGCTTTGAGTCAAGGTTTTTTGCAATACGACGGCAAATTCCTTGGTGCTTTCAGGCCCGGCCGCTGTCAGCAAGGGCGCACTCTTAGTCAAGGGCGAGGTTTGCCCTTCTGCCAACGTCGACAACTTCTGCAGCAGTCCGCCGAGAAACTTGGCCGTGTCGCTCAGCAGCACGGAGGAATGCGTCTGGGCTGCCGTCTCGACATCCTGCGACAAGGCAAAGGTCAAACGGGGCTGATTGGAGATAAAGGTAAGATCGAGTTTCTCGCCGGGTTGGGTATTTTTCGGCAAGTTCATCTCGAGAAATAAATCGGAGACCAATACGTTAAAGCGTCCATTCGGCAACGATGCTAGCACCGTAGCTTGCAGTTTTTGCCCCGGCACCCATTCCGCTGTTTCGGCGGGATGCTCCGCTACTTCCAGAAGCGGTGGCGCCGAAGTCTTGATCAGATATTGCAGCTGATTCAAAATATCGTTGTGAATCATGATGCCTCCTTCCGATGCAGGGCCACAATTAGATCGGCTTCGCTTAAGGATATGCCGCAGGCTTCAGCCACTTGACTAGGAGTACGGCCGGCCTGCGCCATCTGAATAGCTTGGGGGTATACGGAGGGAGGTGGCTGCACAGCCTTGATTTTGGCTAATTCATCCTGTAAATCGTCTATCCGCTCTTGGAGTTCTTCCAAATGCATATTGAGCCGTTCGATTTCTTTTCCTAGCCTCCCGCTTTCACTCCCTCTGCGCCAGAGAGCCGACAATGATGGGCGTCTATTGGAGCGTATGAGTAAGATCATCTCGGCAATGTAGACGGCCAGCACCAATACGATAACGAAAATCAGCTCGCGCCAAGTAAATACCACCGTATCCAAACTTGTGTCTCCCCCTTTATGCGATCAAAACAGTCAAGCTTGGAATGCTGTAGCGCTATTAACTGCCGTAGGCGTTATTAAGTTTTTTTGAGGAGCTGATACTATCCAGATCGGATTTTATTTCCGCTAAGCGAGAGCCGGTTATATCTCTTATTTCTTGGTCCATTTCTAAAATGGAGTGGATGAGCCGGCTTTTTGCGGCGACAAATTGCGGTTCGGATTCTTGTTCGAGCGTAAGCGAACGCAATTTTTCAATCAGGCCAACGCGTTCTAATTCTTTTCCCGTCAACTCTTCCCAGTTTTCTTCGCGGGCGTTTTTAAGCATTTGGCTGCTCAGCACTCTCAGCCTCTCATACAGCGACAATACTTCCGAAGGCGTTAAACCGGCATTTTCAAAACTTGCCATAGCTCAAAGGTTCGCGTTTTTCGGTTGCGGGCTCGCCAGCGGGCTGTGAGACAGTCTGATTGCTGGATTTATTCGGTGCGATTTCCTGCCATGCCCCCTTGATACCGGAGAGCAGCAATGTCACCTCGTCCAGCAAATCCTGGCTATTGCGCATATTGGCCGTCAAAAGCTGGTGCCCCATATACTCATACAGCGCGTCCAGATTATCCGCAATCTCACCGCCCGCTTTTTTATCCAGGCTCAGGCGCAGTCCTTCGTCGATTATCGCAATCGCGCGCGATATCGCGGCGCCTTTCTCCGACACCTTATTGGATGCCATATTGACCTTGGCCATGTTGATGGAAATCATCGCGCCCTCCAGCAACATCAGGATTAATCCATGCGGAGATGCATCGGCCATTCCCGTTTCGACTCCGACTTGCTGATATTGACTTATAGCATTAACCATTTACTGCTCTCCTTGCTTCATTAGGGCTGGGTTCGACCATTATGGTATCAACCCGTAATTTTCGGCAAATTTGCAAGTTGTTGCGACAAGAAAGTGCTTGTCGTCGATAGACTCCCCATCAGGGTATCCAGAGCGGTGTATTGCGCACGATAACGCGCCTCGGTCGCCTTCAACTGGGCTTGCATATCGGTCTTCTGTTTGGCAATATCCTGAAGCGTCACGTTAAGACCATCCGTGCGGCTAGTCAAAGGACCCGTACCAGCTTGTAAAGCAGTCAATAGATTGTTCAGGTTATAGGCATAGCCTTGGGTAAAGGCCACATTGCCGCGTGCGCCGGTTGCGCCGCCCGATATCAAGATAGCCAAGCCGTCTACGCCTCCGCCGCTGCCCGTCAAAGTCTGGCCCGAACCGGAAGCGGGCAAGCCGCCGATTGTGCCGGCCACGTCTACGCCGACACTCGAGGTTGGCGCCGTTCCAAGCAAATCGGTATACCCGGTGCCGCTCAAGCTCACGTTGGAGGCGGAACCATAACGGTTCGAAGTTATCGTCAGTTTGCCGAAGCCATCGACCGTTACCGCCACGGATGAACCGGCCGTCGAAAACGCTGCTACGCCATTGATCTTGGACTGCACTTCCGCCGCCAGCGCAGCAGACGAGGTATAAGTTCCGCTCGCGAGCGTAACCGCGCCGGACAGATTATCCAGCGTAACATTCAGCGTGTTGTTGCCATCAGTCGGCGTGCCGAGCAGATTGGTCGAGCCGGGCGTAGTGCTGGTTATCGAGGCGGTACCTCCAACACTGTTCGACTGGATCGCAAAAATACCATTGGATTGCGTTACCGTCACCGATTTTCCGGTAGCCGTATTGATAGCGCTCTGTACCGCCGTGGCCAAGGCCGCAGGAGTGGCGTAAGCAGACGCGGCGATCGTAGCCGTAGCCAGCACGCCGTCGACATTGACATTCAGGGTATCGTTGACGCCCGTGCTGATAGTCAAGGTACCGTAAGCCTGCGAACCGACGGCCGTGCCGGCTGCAAAAATATTCAGGCTCGGCAGCGCCGACGCTACATTGGCGCCCTGGGTCGCAATTTGCGTGACATTCAGCGCATAGTTGCCTGGAGTGGTATTCGCAGTAGAACCGGTATAGCTAACCAGGCTATCGGTGGACTTCCCGAACGAGGTAAACAGCGCGGTGATGCTATCGGGATTAGTCGTTATGGCGTTCTGCAACTTCGTCGAATCCAAGGACAAAGATCCGTCCTTCTGAAAGGACACGCCGATGGCACTGAGATTCGTGCTCGCGCCGTTCAAATCTTTTACGGGATTGCTCAGGGTCAGGCGAACCTGACGCTGTATCTGTTGCGCGGTAAAGTCGCCGAGCAGAACACCGCCTTGTTGGGTGCTTGGATCGTATGAAGTCAAGCCCGAGATGGTTTTATTCAAGGCATTATATCCATCGACAAAACTCTGCACCGCCTTGCTGATGGCGCTAGTGCTGCGGCTTGTCGATAGAATCGTGGGCGTTCCTATGTTCGTTTTCAGCAGGTTGAGCGTAACCCCCTGGATTGCATCGGTAATCGTATTGCTCGACTTGGTGATGGTCACGCCATCCACAACCAAGCTTGCATCTTGAGCTATCACCGTCTGGGTCATGTTTTGCGTTCCGGCTGGATCGTAGGCGAAAACGGGACTCAAGGAGGGGTCCGTCGTGCTTATTTTCAAGCTGTTCGCCGCACCGGAATCCTTCGATGTAAAGACCAAGCGGTTACCGTTGGTAGTGCCGTCATTGATAATACTCGCCGACACGCCGATATTCGCGGCATTTACGGCATCGCGAATGCCGGACAAGGTGTTGTGAGCCGAATCGATCGTGACCGTTTGCGAAGCTTTATTTGCATTCAGCGTAAAAGACGCACCCGTATAAACGCCTGCGGTGAGCGTGCCGCCGGCTATCGTACCGAACTGAAATGTCAGCGTGCCGGTGCCGATGGTTGTGCTAGTGCTTGAAAATCCGCTGGTTAAAATCTTCTGCGCTTGGGCCAGCGCTTTGACTTCTATCGAATTCGAGCCGACCGAAGCGGTACTGGAAGGCGAGGCGGTCAGAACCGTAGGATCGGCCACGCTTGAACTCAGCGAATTATAGGAACTCGTGTTATTCAAGGAAGCAAGCGAGGCCTGGAATGAAGCCAGCGCGCCGCGTAGCACGCCGTAGGCAGATAACTCGGATTGGTAGCTGGCGGTTTTTTGATCCAGCAAAGTCAAAGGCTGGCTTTCAACCGACATCAGCTTGCTGACGATTCCGTTCACATCCAGGTTCGAGCCTATGCCCGGGGATGATATTGACATGATAAGTCTCCTTTACTTACTCGCCGCGATCAAGAGTGCCAATATAACCGGATCAGGCCTTCTCTTTTAACAGCAGTCCCTGCAGCCGATCCAGCGATTTTGCAATTTCGATCACTTCCTTGGACGGAATTTGCCGAATCACTTCCTGGGTGGTGGGATCGACCACCTTAACAACGGTCCTATTGATGTCTTTATCCACGCTGAATTGCAGGTTGAGCGACGTCTGCGACTGCAAAAACTCATTCGCTTTGCTAACGGCCTTGTCCAATTGATCGAGAGACGACTTTGCGTCCGACGCAGCCGCCGACGGAATGGCGCCGCTGGACTTATCGGCCGCGCTGGACCCTGTCGCCGGGGTTTGATCGAGCGTAGCGGAGGTTTGTTTAGGCAAGGCCTCGCCAGGCGGCGAAAAAACTGCCTGGGCTTGACTTGCGACTTGACTGATTGATGACATTGGGCACCTCGTTTCCATTCTAGCTGTAGGCTGAAATAGTAAACATCTAAATTCTTCGGCAATGCATAAGGGGGCCATTCATCGTATGAAGGCCCCCTTCCCGATAAGACTACTTATCTTACCTTAACAGCGTCAGGACACTGTTCGGCAAGGCATTGGCTT
>JAIOJO010000463.1 GCA_019911985.1 Sulfuricellaceae bacterium
GCAATGTTTTTTCAAATTTCCCCATGGGTAACTTGGCAATTAATTCGAACCCAATTCTTCCATGCGGATCTTGGTGACTTTGCCGCTGATGGACGGCAGCGCTTCGATCTTGGCGATCGCCCGGTTGATGGATTTCTCCACCGCCTGGTGGGTGAGGAAAATCACGTCCGCTTGTTGCTCACCTTCCGCCGGTTCCTTCTGGATCATCGCGTCGATGGAGATGTCCAGGTCGGCCAGGATGCGCGTCACATCGGCCAGCACGCCCGGCTTGTCGTGGGCTTTCAGGCGCAGGTAGTAGGACGTGCGCACCTCGTCGATGGACAGGATAGGCTCGTCCGACAAGGCGTCGGGCTGGAAGGCCAGATGCGGCACGCGGTGCTCGGGGTCGGCGGTGTGCATGCGGGTCACGTCCACCAGGTCCGCCACCACCGCCGAGGCGGTCGGCTCGGCGCCGGCGCCGCGGCCGTAGTACATCGTGGCGCCCACCGCGTCGCCCTTCACCAGCACGGCGTTCATCACCCCCTCGACGTTGGCGATCAGGCGCTTGGCGGGGATCAGCGTGGGATGCACGCGCAGTTCTATGCCCTTGTCGGTGCGCTTGGCGATGCCCAGCAGCTTGATGCGGTAGCCCAAGCCTTCGGCGTAGGCGATGTCCTCGCGGGTGAGCTTGGAAATGCCTTCGGTATAGGCCTTGTCGAATTGCATCGGGATACCGAAGCCGATGGCGGCCATGATGGTGAGCTTGTGGGCGGCGTCCACGCCTTCCACGTCGAAGGTCGGATCGGCCTCGGCATAGCCCAGGCGCTGCGCCTCGGCCAGCACGGTGTCGAAGCTCAGGCCCTTGTCGCGCATTTCGCTGAGGATGAAGTTGGTGGTGCCGTTGATGATGCCGGCGATCCATTCGATGCGGTTGGCGGTGAGGCCCTCGCGCAGCGCTTTGATGATGGGAATGCCGCCCGCCACGGCGGCCTCGAAGGCAACCATCACGCCCTTGTCCTGGGCGGCCTTGAAGATTTCGTTGCCGTGCACCGCCATCAGCGCCTTATTGGCGGTGACCACGTGCTTGCCGTTGGCGATGGCCTGGAGCACCAGTTCCCGCGCCGGGGAATAGCCGCCTATCAGCTCCACCACGATGTCGATGTCGGGGTTGTTCACCACGTCCTCGGGATGGGTGGTGAGTATCAGGTCGCTGCCGGCGAATTCGCGGGCTTTTTCCAGGTTGCGCACCGCCGCCATGGTGACGCGGATTTCGCGCCCGGCGCGGCGGGTGATTTCGGCCGCGTTGCGGCGCAGCACCGTGAGGGTGCCGCCGCCGACCGTGCCTAAGCCAAGCAGGCCTACATTGATGGGTTTCATGTCGTTCATTTATTTTCCGATTATTTAGGGCAGGGCTCTTTAATGCTAGGCGGCGTGCCGCTTGCGGTAATTTTCCAGGAAGCGGGCGATGCGGCCGATGGCGTCGGTGAGGTCGTCCACGTTGGGCAGGAACACCACCCGGAGATGGTCCGGTTGCGGCCAGTTGAAGCCGCTCCCCTGCACCAGCAGCACTTTCTCTTCGAGCAGCAGGTCGAGGATGAACTGCTGGTCGTCGGCGATGGGATACATCTTGGGATCGAGGCGCGGGAACAAATACATCGTCGCCTGCGGCTTGACGCAGGAAACGCCGGGAATGGCGTTCAGCAACTCCCACGCCACGTCGCGCTGGCGGCACAAGCGGCCTGAAGGCGCCACCAGGTCGTCGATGCTCTGGTAGCCGCCCAAGGCCGTCTGGATGCCGTGTTGGGCCGGCACGTTGGCGCATAGGCGCATCGAGGCGAGCATATTCAGGCCTTCGATGTAGTCCTTGGCGTGGCGCTTCTCGCCGGAGACGATGAGCCAGCCGGCGCGGTATCCGGCGGCGCGGTAGTTTTTCGACAAGCCGTTGAAAGTAACGAAAAGCACATCGTCGGCGAGCGAGGCGATGGACGTGTGGGTCTTACCGTCGTACAACACTTTGTCGTAAATTTCGTCCGCGTAGACGATCAACTGATGCTGGCGCGCGATCTCGACGATTTCCTGCAGCAGCTCCACCGGGTAGAGCGCGCCGGTGGGATTGTTCGGGTTGATGATGACGATGGCGCGGGTGTTCGCGGTGATCTTGCCGCGGATATCGTCCAGGTCGGGTAACCAGCCGGCTTGTTCGTCGCAGATGTAATGGCGCGGCGTGCCGCCGCCCAGGCTCACCGCCGCCGTCCACAGGGGATAGTCGGGCGCCGGCACCAGCACCTCGTCGCCGTTGTTGAGCAAGGCCTGCATGGCCATCACGATCAACTCGGATACGCCGTTGCCGATGTAAATATCGTCCAGCGTGACGTTGGCGATTTTCTTTTCCTGGGTATAGTGCATCACCGCCTTGCGCGCGGCGAACAGACCCTTGGAGTCGCAATAGCCCGAGGCATTCGCCAGGTTATGGATGACGTCCTGGATAATCTCCTCCGGCGCCTCGAAACCGAAGGACGCGGGATTGCCGATGTTCAGCTTGATAATGCGATGGCCGTCTTCTTCCATCTGCCGGGCGTGCTCCATCACCGGACCACGGATGTCGTAGCAGACGTTGGCAAGCTTGGTGGATTTCAGTATGGGTTGCACGGCAAGAGTATCCTTGGTTGGCTGGCGGTTTCTCGCGGCGAATAAACTCTAAGAAGCTGTTTTAATAAATCCTGAGCCCGCGTTGAGGCGCTAAGCCCGTGAGGGCTAGGCGCGGCGAGCGCGGTTTGGTTATTCCAAATCAGCGAGCCGTAACGACGCCCTCGCGGGCTTAGCGCCTCAACCCTCTGGGTCGGTGGCAAGCGGGCTCCAGGGCTTTGTTGCGGGCCGCTTGTTTGGAATAACCAAACCGCGCGTCCCGCGTCGCGCCCTGAAACCCGCTTGCCGCCGGCGCGGGTTCAGGATTTATTAAAACAGCTTCTAAGAAGCAAATGCCGCTAGAACTACGTAAAATATGCAATCTTACCCGACAGCCTGTTGGCTAGCAATTGGAGCCAAAATGAAACTGCACCTCAACGATGCGCGCGGAAACAATCAATTTACCGGCTATGGCGACGGCTACGTCCTGATCAACGGCCAGCGCCATAGCGGCAACCTGATCGTGCTGCCGACGCGAATCATCCCGGACTGGCACGCGGGCAGCGCCGCCACGCTGCGCGAAGAGCAGTTCGAACGCATGCTGGAATTGGATTGCGAAATTATTCTGCTCGGAACCGGTAAAGTGCTACGCTTTCCGCATCCCTCGCTCAGCCGCGCGCTGCTGCACGCCCGCGTGGGCTTGGAAGCGATGGACAGCGCCGCCGCCTGCCGCACCTATAACATCTTGCTGGCCGAAGACCGCAAGGTGGCGGCGGCGCTGATTATCGAAGACTAGCGCTAGGCGGGCATGATTTCGTCGAAACCCGAAATCGCCGGAAATTCTTCGGTATCCTTGTCCGGCTGCCGGGAATCGGGATTGCGCACGGCGAGAGTATAGACGATACCGTAATCCCGCGCCGAGCGCAGCACCGGCAGGCTGTCGTCGATCAACACCGTCGCTTCCGGCCGGAAGGGTTCGATACCCTGGAGCCGGCCCCAAAATCCGGCATTTTCCTTCGGAACGCCGATGTCGTGCGCGCATACGATGGCGTCGAAATGGGCGTCCAGCCCGGTGATACCCATTTTCAGCGTTAAGCTCTTGTGGTGCGCGTTGGTGACCAGCGTGACCCGCTTGCCCGACCGGCGCAGCCGCGCCAAGAATTCGGGAACATGGGGGTGAACGGCGATCAAATGGCTGACCTCTTCCTTGAGCAGCGCGATATCCAATTCCAGCTCGCGGCTCCAGTAGTCTACGCAATACCATTCCATGGTGCCCTGCATCGCCTGGTAGCGGGGCATCAGTTCGCCGAAGGATTCCTCGAAACTCAAGCCTCGCTTCTCGGCATAACGCCGTGGCACGTGCTCCAGCCAAAAATGGCTGTCGAAATGCAAGTCGAGCAAGGTGCCGTCCATGTCGAGAAAAACGGTTTCCAGCGCGTTCCAAGCAAGCATGTGATTTCTTACTGAAAATGAATTTTATTTAGCGGCTTCCGCCAGCGGCCGACCCGCAGCTTCCAGCGCTAAAGCATGGCTTCTTTGGTAATGCCGCCGCGCCGCAGGATGGCGCGCAGCGCATGGAGGCTTTCGAGCTGTATCTGGCGCACCCGCTCCCGCGTGATACCCAGACTTTCCGCCACGTATTCCAATGTATTGACATCCTGGCCGTTCAAACCGAAACGGCGTTCGATCACCCAACGCTGCTTATCGCTGAGCTGCTCCAGCCACACCTGCGTCAAGGCCTGCATTTCGGCGGTCTGTAGTTGCAGCTCCGGCAACACGTAATGTTCGTCGGGCACAGACTCGCCGATCGACAAGCTCGGGTCCACGTCCAGCGGCGCATCGAGAGACGCAATCCGCTCGTTCAGCGTCAAGATGTGCCGCACGTCGTCGGCCTCCCGGCCGAGCAAATGAGCCACATCGTCAACCGTAGGCTCGGTTTCGCCGTGAGCTTCAAGATGACGGAAAGCGCGCAGGCAGCTATTCAGCTCCTTGACGACATGCACCGGCAAGCGGATCGTGCGCGACTGGTTCATGATGGCGCGCTCCACGTTTTGGCGTATCCACCAAGTGGCGTAAGTGGAGAACCGGAAGCCGCGCTCCGGGTCGAATTTTTCCAGCGCGTGTATCAAGCCCAGATTACCCTCCTCGATCAGGTCGAGAAAATCCAGTCCCCGGTTGTTATAGCGCTTGGCGATGCTCACGACCAAGCGCAAATTGCACTCGATCATTTTCTGCCGGGCGTCGAAATCACCCTGCCTGACGCGGCGTGTCAAATCCAATTCATCCTCGGCGGACAGCAGGGCATTGTGGCCGATTTCATTCAAATAGGCCTGGGTAACGTCGCCGTTCATGTCCACCAGGGAAATCTCATCATCCTTCAGATCGGGCAACTCCTCCAGTGGAATGCTTTCCTCCAGTTGAAGGCTTATATCGAATTCGTCTTCTTGACCGCTCATACAATACCCTCCTAGCTATGACTCAGCACCCATAGTAGCGCAGATATGAAATTCAAGCATTAATACGCTGGCACCGTTGCGGCAAGCTCTAAATCTGCCGAAAAGCTCAGGTTTTCCCGGCGGGCAGGTACTTCAGGGGGTCGGCGGGCTTGCCCAGGCGACGTATTTCAAAATGCAGCATGACTTGGCTTGAATCGCTGCTGCCCATTTCGGCTATTTTTTGCCCTTGCTTAACCGCCTGCCCTTCCTTCACCAGAAGTTTGCTGTTATGGGCATAAGCGGTGAGAAAAGTATTATTGTGCTTGATGATGATCAAATTGCCGTAGCCGCGCAATCCGCTGCCGCTATAGACCACCTTGCCGTCGGCACTGGCGAGAATCGCCTGTCCGGCCTTGCCGCCGATGTCCAAGCCCTTGTTCCCGCCTTCGCTGAAACCGGCCAGGGTTTTTCCGCTGGTCGGCCAAATCCAAGCCACTGCCTCGTCGCTATCCGCGGCATCCGGCGTTTCGCCGGCGGCGGGCTTTTCGGCTGGAGCCGGCTTAGTGTCGGCCGTAACCGGCTTGGCCGGGGACGGCGGCTGAGGCGGCTTGGCCGCGCTGGCGGCAAGCGCCTGCGGACTGTACGCGAGCTTGAGCGCCTTCGGTTCGCTTTTAATAGGGGGGGGTTGCGTAGCGGCAGGAGCCTCCTCGATGGCAGGCACCGCCTTAATCGGCGATGCGACCGCCACGGCTCCGTTGGGCGGAGTCAGCCGCAAAACCTGGCCCGTGTAGATACGATTGGGATCGTCGATACTGTTCCAGCCCGCCACCTCGCGATAACCGAAACCATACTCGAAGGCGATACCGAACAAGGTATCACCCTTTTTCACCGTGTAGGTTTTGGGCCGCCAGTCCGAGGCATGACGGTTATGCTGAAATCTGGAATTGGCAGCACGCTCGGATACCGGCGCATGGCCGGATGAGGCGCACCCGGACAACGCCAGGACGGCGACAAGCAGCAATAGCGAGGACTTACCTAGCGCCGATGAAAAAACCACGTCTGCCTTTCCGTTATTCCACCCCTGAAAGCAATGGAACAAACTTGACTGTCTCCAGTGTCGTTTCCCGGTATTCCTGTCCGGCATGCTCGATGAGCACCAGACGCTGTTCCTGTCCGCCGATCGGCATCACCATTCTGCCGCCGACCACCAACTGACGCAATAACTCCTGCGGCACATGGGTGGCCGCCGCCGTCATGATGATGGCGTCGAAAGGAGCGACTTCCGGCAAACCCATGCCGCCGTCGGTGTGCTTCAAGCGCACGTTGCCGATACGCAATTCCTGCAGGTTTTTGCGCGCCTTGACGAGCAAGGGCGCAATCCGCTCCACCGAATACACCTCCTGCGCCAGCTTGGCCAGAACGGCGGTCTGATAGCCGCAACCCGTGCCGATTTCCAGCACTTTCTTGAGCTTTCCGGCGGCGAACAGGATTTCCGTCATGCGCGCCACGGTGTAGGGATTGGAAATGGTTTGGCCATAACCTATGGGTAGCGCGGTATCCTCGTAGGCGCGGCTCGACAGCGCCTCGTCAACGAATATATGGCGCGGAATCCCGCCCACCACGGACAGCACCTCCTCGTCGCGCACGCCCTGCTGGCGCAGGCGGTCCAGCATGCGCGCGCGGGTGCGTTGCGAAGTCATGCCGATGCCGCTGAGCTTAACCCCGCTCATAACTGCAACCATTTCTTGAGCTCGTCCATTTGGCCGTAGCGGGTAATATCGACTTGCAAAGGCGTGATCGACACGGCGCGGTTCGCCACGGCATGGAAATCTGTGCCTTCGCCGGCATCTTGGGCGGCCCCTGCCGCACCGACCCAATACACGGTTTCGCCGCGAGGATTGACCGACTTGACCACCGGCTCGGCCTTGTGGCGTTTGCCCAATCGCGTTATTTCGCTGCCCTGCAGCGCATCATAGGGGACATCCGGGACATTGACGTTCAACAGGCAAGGCTGGCGCAGGGGCCGATCGCGAAATTGCTCGACCAAACCCAGCACGACACGGGCCGCCGTTGCAAAATTCCCGCCTCCGCTACCGGCAAGCGAGACAGCCAGCGCGGGAACGCCGAGAAGAAAGCCTTCCGTCGCGGCCGCCACGGTACCCGAGTAAACTGTGTCGTCGCCCATGTTGGCGCCGTGGTTGATACCGGAGACCACCATGTCGGGCAGATCGGGAAGCATCCCGGTGACCGCCAGGTGCACGCAATCGGTCGGCGTGCCATTGACGTAATAGAACCCGCTCGGCGCTTGGCGCAGCAGTAAAGGGCGGTCCAAAGTGAGGGAGTTGCTGGCGCCGCTGCGGTCTCGCTCGGGGGCGACCACGATGATCTCGGCGATACGGGAAAGAGATTCGGCCAGAGCGGCCAGACCGGGAGCGAAGTAGCCGTCGTCGTTACTCAGCAAAATTCGCATTTTCGACCTTTTAGACGCTTTGTGTTCAAACCGTAAAGACTATGGCAACTGGCGAATCTTGCAGTTTTCTTGAATTTGGTCGGGGCGAGAGGATTTGAACCTCCGACCACATGCACCCCATGCATGTACGCTACCAGGCTGCGCTACGCCCCGAAGCCGCGCATTATAGCCAAATCCTTGCCCGCAAGCTAGGGCTAGGCACGCAACAATTCCAATATTCCGGTAATTTCCTTACGTAACAGGGGGATGTCGACCCTGTCCGCGGCATCTTCCGCGGCCATGGCTTGACTCAGCGTCTCCACCGCCGCTTCGGCCGCTTTTGCGTTGCCGTCGTCCAAACGATTGCGCGCGCCGCTGATCGTAAAACCTTGCTCGTACAACAGTTCGCGGATACGGCGGATCAGCAACACTTCATGATGCTGGTAATAGCGCCGGTTACCGCGCCGTTTTACCGGCTTGAGCTGGGTGAATTCCTGTTCCCAATAGCGCAACACATGCGGCTTGACCCCGCACAATTCGCTGACTTCGCCGATGGTGAAGTAGCGCTTGGCGGGGATGGGCGGCAGTTCGGCCTTAGGCGTTATTTCCTGCATAGGTTTCGCTTACCAGGGATTTCAATTTTTGGCTGGCGTGGAAAGTCACCACGCGGCGCGCCGTAATCGGGATTTCCTCGCCGGTTTTGGGATTGCGTCCGGGGCGTTGCGGTTTGTCGCGCAGTTCGAAATTACCGAAACCGGACAGCTTCACACCATCGCCGCTCTCCAGAGCAAAGCGGATTTCCTCGAAAAAGGACTCGACCATGTCCTTCGCCTCGCGTTTGTTCAGACCGACTTGTTCAAACAGAATTTCGGCCAATTCGGCCTTGGTTAACGTCATCTCAATTCCTTAATTTCGCAGTTTTGCATCGAAGCGGTCAACCAGCAGATCAAGCAATCGCGCCATCACCGTGTCCACTTCTTCATCCGTTAGCGTTTTGCGAGTATCTTGCAACAGCACTTGAAAAGCAAGGCTTTTATGATCGGAATCAATGCCTTTACCACGATAAACGTCAAAAAGCGAGAGTTCCGTCAGCATTTCCGGCGCACCCTCGCGCAAGGCGTCCAGCATAGCTTGCACGCCGACATCCTCGGCCACCACCACGGCCAGATCGCGCCGCATCGCCGGGAACTTGGATATTTCCGCATACGCCGGTTTTTTCCGTGCCAGCAAGGCAGGCAGTTCCAGTTCGAACACCACGGCATTGCCGGGCAAGCCGTACTCTTGGCGCCAACGCGGGTGCAGCGTGCCCATCCATCCGGCGAATTCGCCGTGCAAAGATATACGCGCCGACTGGCCGGGATGAAAGGCCGGATGCCCGGCCGCCTCGAAACGCACGCTCAGCGGCTGGAATAGAGCTTCCACATCGGCTTTGACGTCGAAAAAATCCACCCCGCGGGACGGCTCGCCCCATTGCTCGGGCAGCGCATTACCATAACAGAGGCCGGCCAAGCGCACCGGCTGGCGTATCGTCTCGCCGTCGCGGATAAAACAGCCGCCCGCCTCGAATACGCGCACGCGGCTTTGCTTACGATTGAGATTGGTGCGCAGGCAATCCACCAGTCCGCCGATCAGGGAACTGCGCATCACGCTCAACTGAGCGGCTATCGGGTTGAGCAAGCGCACCGGCTCGGCATTCGCGGCGAAATCCCGCTCCCACGCCTCGTCGACAAAGGCGTAGCTGATGATTTCCTGGTAATCGCACGCCGCCAATAGCTGCTTCAGCGCAGGCAGCGCGCGCGCATCTTCCTGCACCGGCAACAGCGTCAGCGCCGCGCGGGGGCTAGGTTCGGGTATGTGCTCGTAGCCGTGCAGGCGGGCGACTTCCTCGATAAAATCTTCCTCGATGGCCAGATCGAAGCGATAGCTGGGCGGCGTAATCTGGAATATGCCGCCGTCGGCGCGGCATTCCAGGCGCAAGCGTCCGAGCAAGGCACCGACGGTAGCGTCGTCCAGATCGATGCCGAGAATGCGGCGCACCCGCTCGGCCCGAACCGCGACCGGCGCCCGGAGCGGCAATGGCCCGGCTGATTCGACGATTTCCCCCGCCGCACCGCCGCAAATTTCCTGAATCAACTGGGTCGCGCGCTCTAGCGCGGTCACGGTATTGCCGAAATCCACCCCGCGTTCGAAACGATACGAGGAATCCGAGCCAAAGCCCAGTTGGCGCGATTTCCCGGCAATCGCGGCGGGGCTGAAGAACGCGCTTTCCAGGAAAATGTCCACTGTTGCGGCGCTCACGGCGCTGTCGGCGCCCCCCACGATGCCCGCCAGGGCCAAGGCTTTGGCGTCGTCGGCTATCACCAGCATATCGGCCTGTAAATCGACGGTCTGCTCGTTGAGCAAACGCAGTCGTTCGCCGGGATGGGCAAAACGCACCGTGATGCCGCCGTCTATCTTAGCCAAGTCGAATGCATGCATAGGCTGGCCCAACTCCAGCAAGACGTAATTGCTCACGTCCACCACCGGGCCGAGGCTGCGCAGGCCGCTACGCTCCAAGCGCCGCACCATCCACGGCGGCGTGCCCGCTTGCGGATCGATACCCGTTATCACGCGCCCGGCATAGCGCGGGCAGGCATCGGGCCGGTCCACGCGCAGCGCCAACTTGCGGGCAGAAGCGACGGCGGCCGGACGGATTTCCAATGAAGTCAAAGCGCAGTCGGTGACAGCCGCCACTTCGCGGGCAACGCCGTACAGCGATAGGCAATCGCTGCGGTTAGGCGTGAGCTTGAGGGTAAAGAGCTTGTCGTCGAGTCCCAGGTAATCCCGGATACTGGCACCCACCGGCGCATCCGCCGCCAGCACCAGCAAGCCGTCGCTGCTTTCGGCCAAGCCCAATTCCTTGGCGGAACACAGCATGCCGTGGGACTCGACGCCGCGCAGCTTGGCCCGCTTGATCTCCATACCGCCCGGCAATACCGCCCCCACTACCGCGCAGGGCACTTTGATGCCCGGCGCGACGTTGCCGGCGCCGCAAACGATCTGCAAGGCTTCCCCGCCCGCATTCACCCGGCAGACATTGAGCCGGTCGGCTTCGGGATGCTTGGCAAGCTCGAGCACTTCCGCGACCAGGATGTTGGCGAAGGGCGGCGCGACGCTCTCCAGCGCTTCCACTTCGAGACCGGCCATGGTCAGGGCATGAGCCAATTGCTCGCTGGTCAAAGGCGGATTGACGAAACTACGGAGCCAGTTTTCAGAGAATTTCATAGTGCTTGATCAACCGCTAAAACGCCTGGGGGCGTTATGAATGTAATGACACTGGAGCGAACCGCCGCGTCTAGCAGGCGGTTCAGTTAAATTGCTTTAAAAAGCGTAAATCGTTTTCGTAGAACAAACGCAAATCGTTGACGCCGTAACGCAGCATGGTCAGCCGATCCGGGCCCATGCCGAAGGCAAAGCCCTGGTAGCGCTGGGAATCGATATTCACATGCTTTAGCACATTGGGATGCACCATGCCGCAGCCCCCCACTTCGAGCCATCCGGTATGGCTGCAAACGCGGCAGCCCGCGCCGCCGCAGAAAACGCAGCCCATATCGATTTCGGCCGAGGGCTCGGTGAAGGGGAAGAAGGACGGGCGGAAGCGTACTTTGAGATCGTCCTGCTCGAAGAAGCGGCGCAAAAAATCCGCCACGACCCCTTTCAGGTCGGCAAAAGTGATGTACTCGTCTATCCATAAGCCCTCCACCTGGTGGAACATGGGCGAATGGGTCGCATCCGAATCGACGCGGTAGACCCGGCCCGGCGCAATGACTTTAAACGGCGGCTGATGGTTCATCATGTAGCGCACCTGGATAGGCGAGGTATGGGTGCGCAGCAAATCGCCGCCTTCGACGTAAAAGGTATCGTGCATGGAGCGGGCTGGATGGTCTTCCGGCGTATTCAGCGCCGTGAAGTTGTAGAAATCGGTTTCGATTTCAGGGCCTTCCGCCACGGCAAAACCGATGGAGCGAAACAGTTGCTCGATGCGCTCCAGCGTGCGCGTCGCCGGATGCAGTCCGCCGCTGCCGTGGCCGCGCCCCGGCAGCGTGACGTCCAGGGATTCGCTCGCCAGTTGGCGCTGCAACTCCAGCTCCAGGATCGCGTCCTTGCGCGCCCGTAGCGCCTGCTCCAGCGCATCCTTGGCGCGGTTGATCTCTGCTCCGGCTTCGCGCCGCTCCTCGGCGGGCAGCTTACCGAGTTGCTTGAGCAACTCGGTCAAGGCGCCGCTCTTGCCCAGATAGCGCGCTTTCGCCTGCTCCAGCAAAGCGACCGTGTCGACGGCGGCAAAGGCGGCCAGGGCTTCCTGCAGTATTGTATCGAGCTTATCCACGCGAGACTCTCACTCTTTAGCTGAAAACGCGACATGCCGCTGGGCGGCATGTCGCGTCGAGAAATACATCCGCAACGGCGCAAAGCCGTTGCGGATAAAAAAGGAGGCCGTAGCCTCCTTTTTTAGGGCAACACCTTACGCCGACAGAACGGCCTTGGCCTGCTCGACGATCTTGGCGAACGCCGGTTTGTCGAACACGGCAATATCCGCCAAGACCTTGCGGTCGATGTCGATAGCCGCTTTTTTCAAGCCATTCATGAATACGCTGTAGGACAAGCCGCACTCGCGCGCAGCCGCGTTGATACGGACGATCCACAGAGCGCGGAACTGACGCTTGCGCTGGCGGCGGTCGCGGTAGGCATATTGTCCCGCCTTCATCACCGCTTCTTTAGCGATACGGAATACGTTCTTGCGGCGGCCGCGGAAACCCTTGGCCTGCTCCATCACTTTCTTGTGACGCGCGCGAGCGATTACACCACGTTTGACTCTTGGCATGGTTTTTCTCCTTTAGCTGGTAGGCATCATGGCACGGATTGAGCGCATATCGCTGGCGCTGACCATGGTGGTGCCGCGCAGCTGGCGCTTACGCTTGGTGGTTTTTTTGGTCAAAATATGACGCAAATGGGAACGGCCGCGCTTGACGCCGCCGCCTCCCAGAAACTTGAAGCGCTTGGCGGCGCCGCTCTTGGTTTTCATCTTTGGCATGTTTACTACTCCGTTTCGATTTTTTCTCTATCGACCCAGGCGCTCCCTGCGGAGGCTTAAGCTACACCCGGCCAACCCGTTTGTGCGATGCATACGTCTGCATCGCCGCTCCGCGCCACCCAAAAAAGGGGGACACGGCCTTGCCGCAAGCGGCTACTTCTTCTTCGGCGACAACACCATGACCATTTGCCGCCCTTCCATCTTGGGAAACTGCTCGACTGTACCATGCTCGGCCAAATCCGCCTCGACGCGTTTAAGCAACTGCAAGCCCAATTCCTGGTGGCTCATTTCGCGTCCGCGGAAGCGTAAAGTCACCTTGGCTTTGTCGCCTTCGGTCAAAAAACGCACCAGGTTACGCAACTTAACCTGATAATCGCCTTCGTCCGTGCCGGGCCGGAACTTGACTTCCTTGACCTGGATTTGCTTTTGCTTGAGCTTGGCTTCGTGTTTTTTCTTGCTTTCGCGGTACTTGAACTTGCCGTAATCCATCAAGCGGCACACCGGAGGAACCGCTACCGGCGAAATTTCCACCAGGTCCACTTCCGCCTCTTCCGCCATGCGCATGGCCTCTGCCAGCGTCACGATACCGGCCTGCTCCCCTTCAACTCCAATCAGGCGAATTTCCGGCGCGGTAATTTCGTCGTTCATTCGCAGTTCTTTATCCTGAGAGATGGTACTACCTCCAATTCAAGTTTCTATCTGGCCCCAACCGAGCACGGCCTGGCCACCTACGGGCGTTCGCGGCGCCCGAAAAAAATCAAGCCGTGATACCCCGCAAGGTTTCCTCGCGCCTGAGCCGCTCTATCAACGCATCCAGCGACATCTGGCCCAAGTCCTCGCCGCTGCGGGTACGCACGGCCACTTGTTGCGAAGCCACTTCCTTATCGCCCACGATCAGCAGGTAAGGCAGCCTCTGCAAACTATGCTCGCGGATTTTATAGGTTATTTTTTCATTTCTCAAGTCCGCCTGCGCCCGGAAGCCATTTTCCTTGAGCCTATCGGTCACGCCCCGCGCATAGTCGGCCTGGGCGTCGGATATATTCAGCACCGCCAACTGCACCGGCGCCAGCCACAAGGGGAAGGCCCCGGCGTGATGCTCGATCAAAATCCCGATGAAGCGCTCCATCGAGCCAAGGATGGCGCGGTGCAGCATCACCGGCGTTTTGCGGCTGCTGTCCTCGTCGATATAGGTCGCGTCGAGGCGTCCCGGCATGGAAAAATCCACTTGAATGGTGCCGCACTGCCACACCCGGCCCAAGCAATCTTTCAGTGCGAATTCGATTTTCGGGCCGTAAAACGCCCCTTCTCCCGGCTGCAAATCCCATTGCAAGCCGGAGCTGTTCAGCGCGGTTTCCAGCGCGGCCTCGGCCTTGTCCCAGCTTTCGTCGGTGCCGACCCGCTGCTCGGGGCGGGTGGACAACTTCACCAGCACGTCGCTAAAACCGAAGTCGGCGTAGACCTTGAACAGCAAGCCGATAAACGCCGATACCTCGTCCTGGATCTGGGCTTCGGTGCAGAAAATATGGGCATCGTCCTGAGTAAAGTTGCGCACCCGCATGATGCCGTGCAGCGTGCCCGAGGGCTCGTTGCGGTGGCAGGAGCCGAATTCCGCCAAGCGCAAGGGCAGATCGCGGTAGCTTTTCAAGCCCTGGTTGTACACCTGGATGTGGCACGGGCAGTTCATCGGTTTCACCGCATAATCGCGCGATTCCGACGAGGTGGTGAACATATTGCTGCCGAATTTGTCCCAATGGCCGGACTTTTCCCACAGCGAGCGATCCACCACCTGGGGTGTGCGGATTTCCTGGTAGCCGTTGTCGCGGAACACCTCGCGCATGTATTGCTCGATGATCTGGTAGACCATCCATCCCTTGGGGTGCCAGAACACCATGCCCGGCGCTTCTTCCTGGGCGTGGAACAGATCCTGCGCCTTGCCGATCTTGCGGTGGTCGCGCTTTTCCGCCTCTTCCAAGCGATGCAAATAAGCGTCCAGGTCTTCCTTCTTCGCCCAGGCGGTGCCGTAGATGCGCTGCAGCATTTCGTTCTTCGAGTCGCCGCGCCAATAGGCGCCGGCCACTTTCATCAGCTTGAACACCTTGAGCTTGCCGGTGGACGGAACGTGGGGGCCGCGGCACAGGTCGGTGAAACCGCCTTGGCCGTAGAGCGACACGTCCTGGTCGCTGGGAATCGACTCGATAATCTGTGCCTTGTAGTGCTCGCCCAGATTCTTGAAAAAGCCGATAGCCTCGGAACGAGGCAATACTGTGCGCTCGACTTTCAAGTCTTGCTTGGCCAGCTCCATCATGCGCTTCTCGATGGCCGCCAAGTCTTCCGGCGTGAACGGGCGCTGATAGGAAAAGTCGTAATAGAAACCGTCTTCGACGACCGGCCCGATGGTCACCTGGGCTTCGGGAAACAAGCCCTTCACCGCCTGCGCCAGCAGGTGGGCGGTGGAATGGCGGATCACCTCCAGCCCGTCCGCATCCCGGTCGGTGACGATGGACAAGTCTACATCGCGATCGATGCAAAACGACGTATCCACCAGCCTGCCGCCCACTTTTCCGGCCAAGGCGGCGCGCGCCAAGCCCGTGCCTATGCTGGCGGCCACTTCGGCGACCGTCACCGGCTGTTCGAATTTGCGTTCCGAGCCATCGGGCAGGCGTACGACAGGCATATGAATATCCAGAATACCGAGAGTCACAAAAACAAAAGTGCGGATCATCCGCACTTTTGTAAATCGCTGGTAGGCGCGATTGGACTCGAACCAACGACCCCCACCATGTCAAGGTG
>JAIOJO010000464.1 GCA_019911985.1 Sulfuricellaceae bacterium
GCCGGGCGGGGAATGCCCAGCAGCGAGGCGGGTGGGCAAGCGGGCGACCTTTACGTGGTGGTGCACAGCGCGCCCGACCCGCGCTTCGAGCGCGCGGGCGCCGACCTGTGGCGCAGCGAGACGCTTTCCATCCCCGAGGCGGTGCTCGGCGGCAGCCGCGAAGTGCCCACGCTGGAAAAACCGGCCACGGTCACCATCCCGCCCGGCAGCCAGCCCGACTCGGTGCTGCGCCTGCGCGGCAAGGGCCTGCCGGAATTCGGCGGCAAGGGCCACGGCGACTTGTTCCTGCGGCTGCGCGTCCATGTGCCGGAAGAACTGACGCTGGCGGAACAGGAGCTCTACCGGAAACTGCTGGAGATGGGCACTCGCCGCCCTTAGCGCACGGCGGCGAGGTCCAGCGCATGGACTATCCGTCCGCAGAACTCTTCCGGCGTGCGGGAGATGATTTCTTCCGGCACCTCGAACTTATTTATCAAGCGCTTGTGGTCCTCGAATCCGTAGGAAACCATGAAAGGGTGCATGCCCGAGCCTATTGCCGCGAAGTAGTCCTTGTACTCGTCGCCGCATATATAGGCGCGCGCCGGGTTGATGTCGAAACGCTCCCGCGTCATCCGGAAATGCAGGGTCTTTTCCTGCCCCAACGGAATGTGCGTCAGAAAATCCAGCGCGTCGGTATCGATCCCGTGGCGCAGGAACAGTTGCCGCAGCGTCTCCTCGGGTTCGTTGGTGATGTTCCGCGTGACCAGGCCGACCCGGATGCCAGGCGCCGCGATCAGCGCCTGAACCAGCTCCGTGATTCCCGGAAACAAGCGGGCCTCTTCCCGGTAAACCTCGGTCAAGGTGGCGATCAGTTGCTTGCGGTTTTGCTTGCCGATCTGCTTTTTGAGATTCACGGGAAACTCCTTCAAGCCGCCCAGATATTTGAACAAATGACGGCGTTTCTGGAAGCGTTCCAGGTCGCCGATAGACATGCCGTGGTGGGAAAACGTTTTGACGATGGCGCTATAGGCATCGATGGTGGTGCCATCCGCATCGAGGATAATCAGGCGCTTATTGCTTTTGTACATGGGTGCACTATTCCGTTGGCGCTTGAAGGGCTAGGAGCCGCATCGAAGACGCAGGGTGGTCGATTCACGCCTTCTTATTCGGACGCGTTTGCTCACCCGAGGATAAAACGCCAATGTGTCATTCCTGTTACAAAAGCCCGCGCTTTTACCGCTGCGGATCGCCACTCACTTCTTTTTCTCGGCTAGCGCGATGCGGAATTCCTCAAGCCTGGCCTCGTAGTCCGCCGCCTCGCCGAAGTCCAGAAAGCGAACATAGCGCGCATGGGTGCCGAGTATCTTGCGCGCATGCTTGATCGGACAAAAATACTGCTCGGTTTTCGCCAAAATCGCGAAGCTATAGGCAATCAGCCCGCTGGCGTAGGCGCAGTAGCTGCAGTGGAATTTCTCGATGAAATTGAGGTATTCGAGGCGATGGCGATCCAGCACGATATAGTCGGAACGGCGCAGCTTGGCGATTTTGTATATCGGGAAACACGCCGCCTGATAAACGCTGACGGACAGATCGAGAATCAACAGCGGGACTATCATGCCGTAGATGACCGGCCCGGTGATCAAGTTCTGCGGGCGGTTCGTCACCAGCCAACGGAAAAATCCCGTTTTCAGCCGCCCGTGCGCCTGCCTGATGGATTGTTCGAATTCGACGCGCTTGCCCTTTATCTGGAAAAGCACGCCGGCCTCCTGCTCGCGGAGCGCGGCGCGCAACTCGTCTTCCAGCGCGCTCATTTGATCCAGCAACTGTCGGATGCGGTCGTTCATGGGGCTCCTACGCAGGAAGCGCGAGTGATTGATGGCCGGCCGCTAAGCCGATTCAGGCCGGATAGAACAGCCGAGCCAGTTCCTCGCCGGGATCGGGGGCGCGCATGAAGGCTTCGCCCACCAGGAAGGCGTGGACGTCATGGGACGCCATCAGCGCCACGTCGGCGCCGCCGAGAATGCCGCTCTCGGTCACCACGATGCGCTCCGGGGGGATGCGCGGCAGCAGGTCGAGGGTGGTTTCCAGCCGGGTTTCGAAGGTGCGCAGATTGCGGTTGTTGATGCCGATGAGCGGGGTTTTCAACTCCAGCGCCCGTTCCAGTTCGGCGGCGTCGTGGGTTTCCACCAGCACCGCCATCCCCAACTCGAAGGCCAGCGCTTCCAGCTCCTGCATCTGCGGCAACTCCAGCGCCGCGACGATCAGCAGGATGCAGTCCGCCCCCATCGCGCGGGCCTCATACACCTGGTAGGGGTCGATCATGAAGTCCTTGCGCAACACCGGCAGCGCGCAGGCCGCCCGCGCCTGCTGGAGATAGTCCGCTCTGCCCTGGAAAAATTGCTCGTCGGTCAGCACCGAAAGGCAGGCCGCGCCGTGCCAGGCATAGCTCGCGGCGATGTCGGCGGGGCGGAAATCGGGACGGATCACCCCCTTGCTCGGGCTCGCCTTCTTGATTTCGGCGATGACGGCGGGGCTTCCCGCCGCGATTTTGCCGCGGATGGCCGCGACGAAGTCCCGCGCCGGCGCTTCGGCATCGGCTGCGGCGCGCACGCCGGGTAAAGGTTTCGCCGCCTTGGCGGCGGCCACTTCCTGCGCCTTGACGGCGAGAATTTTATTCAGAATATCGGACATTTTATTTTCTTAATTCATGGCCGCTCCCAATTCGGGAAAGCGTTCCAATCGGACGGCGGCGGCCTGAATGCAGAGAACCGCGTCGCTGGCCGCCGAGGGGCTTTTTTCCGCCAGGAAATCATATAATCTTTGAACGTCTAGCAGTGCCTCCGGCAGCCACTTCAACGCGGGCAAGGTGTTTTCTCGCCCTGGGCCAGCCCGTCCAACCAATCCATTGCCGCCGCATTACCGATGAAATAGCCGGTCAACTGGTAGCGCTCCCAACACTCGTCGTCCTCGCGCCGCTCCCGCTCTTCCTTTTCCAGATGCTCGGCAATTGCCGTCTTGATAAGCCAGTGAAGCGCCCGGTCTTTGGACTCGCCCAGCTTCCTCAAGCGTTCCCGCGTGTCTTCGTCAAGTTTGACGCCTAGGGTAGTCGTTCCCATTTCTCACCTCGAGCCGGCTGCAACTATCGCAACCATTATCCGCCATAGCCGGGAGCGCTACAAGAAACGCAGGGAAAACGCGACAAGCTGCTCCAATTTGGCCTTGGCCGCGCCGCTGGCAATGGCCTGCTGCGCCTTGTCCACGCCTTCGCTCAAGCTCGCCGCCAAACCGGCGACGTAGATTGCCGCGCCGGCGTTCAAGGCTACGATGTCGCGGGCGGCGCCAGTCTCGCCGTCCAGCACGGCGAGCAGCTTGGCCTTGGATTCCTCGCGGTCGTGGGCCTTGATGCCGTCCACGCTGCCCAGCTTCATGTCGAACTCCTCGGGGTCGACCGCGTATTCGACGATGCCGCCGTCCTTCAGCTCGGCCACGTGGGTGGCGCCGGTGATGGTGATTTCGTCCAGGCCGTCCAGGCCGTGCACCACCATCACGTGGCGCGCGCCGAGGGTTTGCAGGGCTTCGCACAGCGGGCGCGCCAAGTCCTTGTTGAAGACGCCCATCACCTGGTTTTTTGCGCCCGCCGGGTTGGTGAGCGGCCCCAGCAGGTTGAACAGCGTGCGCACGCCGAGTTCGCGCCGCACCGGAGCGGCGTATTTCATCGCGCTGTGGTAGTGGGGGGCGAACATGAAGCCGACGCCGATTTCCGCGATGGATTGCGCGACTTGCTCCGGCGTGAGGTTGACGTTCACCCCCAGCGCCTCCAGCACGTCGGCGCTGCCGGAGGTGGAGGACACCGAGCGTCCGCCGTGCTTCGCCACCCGCGCGCCCGCCGCCGCCGCGACCAGCGCCGAGGCGGTGGAGATGTTGAAGGTGTGGGCGCCGTCGCCGCCGGTGCCGCAGGTATCCACCAGATGGGCATCGCTGCGCACCGGCACCTTGGTCGAAAGCTCGCGCATCACTTCCGCCGCCGCGGCGATTTCCACCACGGTCTCGCCCTTGGCGCGGAGCGCGACGAGCAGGCCGGCAATCTGCACCGGCGTCAGCTCGCCGCCCATGATTTGGCGCATCAGCGACAGCATTTCCTCGCGGGAAAGGTCGCGCTTTTCCAGCAAATGGGTCAACGCGGCCTGGGGCGTCATTTTGCCTCCGGCTTGAGGAAATTCGCCAGCAGCTCGTGGCCGTATTCGGTCAGCACCGATTCGGGGTGGAACTGCACGCCTTCCACCGCCAGCGTCTTGTGGCGCACCCCCATGATCTCGCCGTCCTCGGTCCAAGCGGTGATTTCCAGGCAGTCGGGCAGGCTTTCCCGTTCGATCACCAGCGAATGGTAGCGCGTGGCGCGGAAAGGGTTGGGCAGACCGCGGAACACGCCGGTATCGAGGTGATGGATCATCGAGGTCTTGCCGTGCATCAGTTGTTTGGCGTGGACGATGCGCCCGCCGAAAGCCTGGCCGATGCTCTGGTGGCCGAGGCACACGCCGAGCAGCGGGATTTCGCCGGCGAAGCGCCGGATCAGCGGTACCGAGATGCCCGCCTCGTTGGGCGTGCACGGCCCCGGCGAAATCACGATATGGTCGGGCCGCAGCTTGGCCACGCCGTCCAGGTCGATCTCGTCATTGCGGAAAACCCTGACCTCCTCGCCCAGCTCGCCGAAATACTGCACCAGGTTGTAGGTAAAGGAATCGTAATTGTCGATCATCAGCAACATCTCACACCTCCCCGCTTTCCAGCCCGCCCAGCGCGATTTCCGCCGCGCGCAGCACGGCCCGTGCTTTGTTGCGGGTCTCTATCCATTCGTTCTCGGCCACGGAATCGGCGACGATGCCCGCGCCGGCCTGGACGTAGAGCGTGCCGTCCTTGACGACGGCAGTGCGGATGGCGATGGCCACATCCATGTCGCCGTTGAAGCCGAGGTAGCCCACCGCGCCGGCGTAAACGCCGCGCTTGGTCGGTTCCAGTTCGTCGATGATTTCCATCGCCCGCACCTTGGGTGCGCCGCTCACGGTGCCGGCGGGGAAGGTGGCCTTGAGCACGTCCATGGCGCTCATGCCGGGCTTGAGCTTGCCGTCCACGTTGGAGACGATGTGCATCACATGCGAATAGCGCTCGATCACCATGTTCTCGGTGAGGCGCACCGAGCCGGTCTGCGCCACGCGGCCCACGTCGTTGCGGCCCAGGTCCATCAGCATCAGGTGTTCCGCCAGTTCCTTGGGATCGGCCAGCAAGTCGTCGGCCAGGGCGGCGTCCTCCTCGCGGGTCTTGCCGCGCGGGCGGGTGCCGGCGATCGGGCGGACGGTGACGGTGTCGTCCTCCAGCCGCACCAGGATTTCCGGCGAAGCGCCCACCACGTGGAAATCACCCAGGTCGTAGTAGAACATGTAGGGCGAAGGATTGAGGGCGCGCAGCGCGCGGTACAACGACAGCGGCGAAGCGGCATAGGGCTGGCTGATGCGTTGGGACAGCACCACCTGCATGATGTCGCCGTCGAAGATGTAGCGCTTGGCTTTTTCCACCGCCTGCTTGAAGCCCTCCTCGCCGAATTCCGAAACCGCCGTGGCGGCTGCCGCAGGCTGGGTGGCGGGAATACTCACCGGCCGGCTCAGTTGCCGGCGCAGTTCGTCCAGGCGCACCATGCCTCGGCCGTAGGCGCCGGGCTGGGCGGGGTCGGCGTAGACGATGAGGTGCAGCTTGCCGGAGAGATTGTCCACCACCGCCACTTCGTCGCTCAGCAGCAGCAGGATGTCCGGCGCGCCGATGGCGTCGGGCTTGTCGGCGCAAGCCAGCTTGCCCTCGATGTAGCGTATGGTTTCGTAGCCGAAATAGCCCGCCAGCCCGCCGCTGAAACGCGGCTGGCCGGGGCGCTGCGGCACGCGGATTTGCTTCAGGTAAGACTGGATATAGGCCAGCGGGTCGTCGCTGTCGAGCTGTTCGGCCACGCCGTTTTCATCCATCAGAGCAATCCGCCGCCCGCGCACTTCGATGCGGGTTTTGGCGGGCAGTCCGATGAAAGAATAGCGCCCGAAGCGCTCCCCCCCCACGACCGATTCCAGCAGATAGGAATAGGGGCGGTTGGCCAGCTTGAGGTAGACGGAAAGAGGCGTATCCAGGTCGGCCAGGGTTTCCAGGCTGAGCGGGATACGGTTGTAGCCTTGGGAGGCCAGTTGCTTGAATTCGTGTTCGTTCATCATGTGAGCATCCTAAGTCGATACAGGAAAACGGGCAGGCGTTGCCTACCCTGAGCAGATCAGCACCACAGACGCCATCGCCATGGCAGCGCAGCGCCGGTTTTCCGTATTTCCTTGGAGTTCACGAATCTATCCCTTTTTAATCAAAGCCACGGCATCCAGCAGCGTCGGCACAACCGCATCGACATCGAGCTTTTCCACCGGCTCGCCGCGATTGTAGCCGTAGGGGACGACGAAGACGTGGCAACCGGCGGCGCGGGCCGCCTGGGCGTCGTTGAGCGAATCGCCGATGAGCAGCATGTGCTGCGGCTCTATGCCGAAATGCTGCGCCGCGTACAGCAGCGGTAGCGGGTCGGGCTTGCGTTTCGGCAAGGTGTCGCCCGACAGGATCAGCTCGAAATAGTCGTGCAGGCCGGTGTCTTTCAGCAGCGGCACGGTAAAGTACTCAACCTTATTGGTAATGCAGGCCAAGCGGAAACCGGCGGCGCGCATCGCGTCGAGTCCTTCCACCACGCCGGGAAAGGGGCGACTGGTAAGGCTGACGACCTCGGCGTAATGCTTCTGGTAAATCGGGTAGGCGCGGTCGAACAAGGCGGCATCCGGGTCGGCGTGCAAATCGCGGGTCAAGGCCCGCTTGACCAG
Source organism: Sulfuricellaceae bacterium (assembly GCA_019911985.1). GTDB lineage: Bacteria > Pseudomonadota > Gammaproteobacteria > Burkholderiales > UBA9220 > JAIOJO01. Next base: position 6,864 of record JAIOJO010000464.1, read on the forward strand.
GCGCGACACACCGTTACCGATGTAGGTTTTAATCTCCTCCATCGGCACCGGATCGCGGCCCAATTCGCCCAACATGCGATTGGCGGCTTCCGCCAGATCGCCGGCGGTGCTCAACAAGGTGCCGTCGAGGTCGATGACGACGACGGATACGGCTAATGGCATTGATAGACTCACAAATATAATTCCGTTGTTTGTACCGAATATTTAAAGCGGAGGATTCCCGCCCGTGTCTTTTTTCCCCTCCGCCGGAGCAGGGGTTTCCGCCCCGTCGTCCGCCGGCGCAGCCGTAGCCGCGGCTGCGCCGGCAGGCCGCATGGCGCCGCCGTAATTCTTGTCCTTCATCTCGGCGTCGCCCGCTTTCCAGCCCGCCAAAATGGAGGTCGGGGCGTAATTAGGGTAATCCTTGATGCATTGCTCGGGCAGTTTCTGCGAAATGCGGCAGGCAAAGCCCACCGCTTCGGCATCCTTGTTCGCGGCCCCGGTTAGCTTGTCGAGGCATCCGCTCAAGGAGAGCGCGAGCAATGAAACGAGTAGTAGTCTTTTCATGGCATCCTCATCAATCGTCCCGTGCCGGGAGGCGGCGCCTCCCAGGCCGCTATCAGACCTTGGCCAATTCGGCGCGCAACGCGGCGATAACGGTGTCGTAGCGGTGCGGGTCGCTGTCTTTACCCGCGCCGTAGACGGCGGAACCGGCGACGAAGGTATCGGCACCGGCACGGGCGATTTCGGCGATGTTGTCGATTTTCACGCCGCCGTCGATTTCCAGCATGATGTCGCGACCGAATTCGTCGATACGCTTGCGCGCGGCGCGCAGCTTGTTGAGCGCCTCGGGAATAAATTTCTGGCCGCCGAAACCGGGGTTGACCGACATGATCAGGATCATGTCGAGCTTGTCCATCACGTGATCGAGATAATTCAAGGAGGTTCCGGGGTTGAACACCAGGCCGGCCTTGCAGCCGCATTCCTTAATCAAGCCGAGGGTGCGGTCGATATGCTCGGAGCCTTCCGGGTGGAAGGTGATGATGTTGGCACCGGCCTTGGCGAAATCCGGGATGATGCGATCCACCGGCTTGACCATCAGGTGGACGTCGATGATGGCGTCGGTAAGCGGGCGGATCGCCTCGCACACCAAGGGGCCGATGGTCAGGTTGGGCACGTAATGGTTGTCCATCACGTCGAAGTGGATGATATCGGCGCCGGAGGCGAGCACATCGGTAATCTCCCGGCCCAGCGTGGCGAAATTGGCGGACAGGATGCTCGGGGCGATACGGTAGTTGGGCATGTCGATTCCTTGCGGCAGACTTAAAATTGGCAAAGCTGGCATTTTAACCACAAATGCCGCCGCTGTAACCACTTAGAGCCTAGGGAGCCTCCGATTAAGCCGCACGGGGTCGATGAAATCCAACGCATTCAATTCGGCAACCGGGCTAAGAATTTTATTTGCCCTTTTGCACGCCTGCTTGCAAGAAGACAGTTGCCAGCGCCGCAAAAATCGTGTGCAATAGGCGCATGGCTGAAAGCAAACGTTACGAATTCAAGATCACTTCCATAGCGACCTTCCTTGACGATCAATCCGACGTGGATAATGATCGCTATGTGTTCGCCTACACCATCACCATCACCAATACCGGCAACGTAGCGGCGCAGCTCATCAGCCGCCATTGGGTCATCACCGACGCCAACGAAAAGACGCAGGAAGTTAAAGGACTCGGCGTAATCGGCGAGCAGCCCCTGCTCAAGCCGGGCGAAAGTTTCGAGTACACCAGCGGATCGTCGCTGGATACCCCGGTCGGCACCATGCGCGGCAGCTACCAAATGGTGGCCGAAGACGGCGCCAAGTTCGACGCGCCCATCCCCGAATTCGCCCTGAGCATGCCACGGGTACTGCATTAAGCGCACAACGGCCTCCGGCCCAGCGCCAGACGCGGCCCGCAAGCCCCCCATGTCGCTAAAGCACAGCTACACCCTGATCGCCCCCTTCTACGATGCCGTCATCTCACGCGCTACGCAACGCGTGCGGGCCGACAACCTGAAGCAATTGCCGGCAGAAGGCGCCCTGGACATCCTGATCGACGGCATCGGCACCGGGCTCGACCTGCCTCACCTGCCGCCGAACCACCGTTACACCGGCGTCGACCTCACCCCCGCCATGCTGCGCCAGGCGGAAAAACGGCGCGGCGCACTCGCACTCGATCTGCTGCAATGCGACTGCCAGGCCTTGCCGTTTCCCGACCGACATTTCGACCACGTGGTGGCCCACCTGATACTGGCCGTGGTGCCGCAACCCTTGATCGCGCTGCAAGAAGCCGCCCGGGTGCTAAAACCCGGCGGCACGCTGCTGGTGCTGGACAAATTCTTACGCCCCGGCCAAAAAGCGCCGCTGCGCCGCCTGCTCACGCCGCTGTCGCGGCATATCGCCACCCGCATGGACGTGGTATTCGAGGATTTGCTGGCGCAAACGCCTGCGCTGCGCCTGGAGTCGGACCGGCCGGTATTGGCCGGAGGCTGGTTCCGTGCGTTGCGTCTGGTAAAATGCTGACCCGGATTATCCCGCGAAAGACCCCATGACCACCTCCTTCCGCTCGACCCTGGCGCTCGTGGCGCTGTTGCTCCTCGCCGCCTGCGCCGCCCCGACGAAGCGCCTGGAACAGGCTCCGGCCAAGCCCGTCGAAGGCGCGCCGGTATTGCGCGCCACGGTGTGGGACGCCCTGCCCGGCTGGCGCGAGGACGATAGCGCCGCAGCCTGGCCCGGCTTCCTGCAAAGCTGCAGCGTGCTGAAGAACCGCCCGGCCTGGGCCGACACCTGCGCCGCCGCAAACGCGCTGCCCCAACCCGACGCCGCCCAGGTGCGCGAATTTTTCGAGGCGAAACTGACTCCCTTCCAGCTCATAGACGCCAGCGGCGGCGAGGAAGGCTTGATCACCGGTTATTACGAACCCCTGCTGCACGGCAGCCGCAAACCCTCCGCCCGCTACCGCTATCCCGTGTACAGCGCACCGGACGATCTGCTGACCATAGACATGGCGAGCGTCTACCCTGAGCTGAAAGGCCTGCGGCTGCGCGGCCGAGTGGACGGCAAGAAAGTCGTGCCCTACTACAACCGCGCCGAAATCGACGACGGTTTGGCGCCCCTCAAGGGCCGGGAACTGTATTGGGTGGACGACGCGGTCGAACTGTTTTTCCTGCAAATCCAAGGGTCCGGGCGCATCCAACTGGAAAACGGCGAACTCGTTCGCGTCGGCTATGCCGACCAGAACGGTTACCCCTACCACTCCATCGGCAAAAAACTGGTGGAGAGCGGCGAACTGAGCCTGGACAAAGCATCGATGCAGGGTATCAAGGACTGGGCCAAGCGTAATCCGGGCAAGCTCAAGGCGCTGCTGGACTACAATGCCAGCTACGTCTTCTTCCACGAGCTCCCCAACGCCGACGGCGGCCCTATCGGCGCGCTCGGCGTGCCGCTGAGCGATGGCCGTAGCGTAGCGGTCGACCGGCACGCCATTCCGCTGGGCGCCCCCATCTTTCTCGCCACGTCCTGGCCCAACTCAAACCGCCCGCTGGACCGCCTGATGCTGGCGCAAGACACCGGTGGCGCGATACGCGGCGCGATACGCGCCGATTTCTTCTGGGGTTTCGGCCCGGAGGCGGGCAAACAGGCGGGGGCGATGAAGCAAAGCGGCCGAATCTGGCTCTTGTGGCCGAAAGGCGCGGCCTTGCCGGCCAACGGCAACGGCGAGACCCCCTAAAGGTCAAATCGAATTTTTTCCGAACGGCGGTTTCGGATTTGTCGCGCGATCTAAGGAGCTGTTTTAATCAATCCTGAACCCGCGCCGGCGGCAAGCGGGTTTCAGGGCGCGGCGCGGGTCGCGCGGTTTGCTTATTCCAAACAAGCGGCCCGCAATAAAGCCCTGGCAAAGCGGCTTCGTTAAACGCCACTTAAACCGGGCAAGGCATCGAAAGCGCGATCAGTTATAATCCAGCCCCCTGAACCATCCGTAAATGCGAAATAAATCATGTCCACTATCCCAGCCTGCCCCCAATGCGCCATGGAAAACACCTACCCGGACGGCGACAACTATGTCTGCGCCGACTGCGGCTATGAATGGCCGATGGCCGGAAACGCACAAGGCGACGACAACGCGGACGCCGTGGTGAAGGATGCCAACGGCACCGTATTGAACAATGGCGACGCGGTGGTACTGATCAAGGACTTGAAAGTCAAAGGCTCGTCCACCACGCTAAAAATGGGCACCAAGGTCAAGAGCATACGTTTGGTCGGAGGCGACCACGAAGTGGACTGTAAGATGGACGCCGGCAACTTTATGCTGAAGGCTTGCTATCTGAAGAAGGTTTAAAACACCGGTTTTGCGCGGAGCCACCCCAAGCGCCGAAGCGCGCTGCCATCTTTGGCATAGCTGATATGTAAGCAGCATCCCTGGAGCGTGTCTCGCCGGAATCAATCACTTCAAACGGCATTACTTCACTGATATCCCGCTCTGTGACGCGAATTCCGCATGGCCGGAAATCGCCACAAGGTGCTGAAATAGCGTACTGAACAAGCCACTAACCGCACTGACCATCAGTCTGTTTGCCTAGAATTGCGGTTTACCAGACACCCTTCAGTGAAGGTCTTTACTATTAGAGCTTGTCCGTAAATAATTTGGCGCTACGCTGGGGGCTATTTGAGCGCAGACCGCACCCGCAAGGAGTAGGCCAGGGTTGTAAAGCCGCTGAAGCGGCAACAACCCTGCTCCGAAGCAAGACGCACGGTTGTGTGATTCACAACAAGCGGCTTGCGACAAAGGGATGCGCTCAAATAGCCCCCAGCCCG
>JAIOJO010000465.1 GCA_019911985.1 Sulfuricellaceae bacterium
GCCCTCCAGCACCGCATCTTCGTCCACCACGCCGGCGCGGGCGAAATTCAGGAGAGTCGTGCCGGGCTGCATCAGCCGGATACGCTCGGCGTTAATCAGATTGCGCGTGACGTCCAGCAGCGGAACGTGCAGCGTAATGAACTCGCAATTGCGCGCGATTTCTTCGACGCTGGACGCCTTCTTGACCTGGGCCGACAGGCGCCAGGCGGCGTCCACCGTGATGTTCGGATCGAAGCCCAAGACTTTCATGCCGAGTTTCAGCGCCGCATCCGCCACCATGCCGCCGATGGCGCCCAGCCCGATGATGCCTAAAGTGCGGTTGGGCAACTCGATGCCGGCGAATTGTTTCTTGCCGTCTTCCACCCGCTTGCTCAGCGTCGCATCGTCGCCTTCCAGTCCTTCCGCGTAGCGGGCCGCCGGCACGATGTTGCGCGCCGCCATCAGCATGCCCGCCAGCACCAGCTCCTTCACCGCGTTGGCATTGGCGCCGGGCGCGTTGAACACCGGGATGCCGCGCTCGCTCATCGCCGCCACCGGGATGTTGTTGGTGCCCGAACCGGCGCGCCCGATGGCCTTGACGCTGGCAGGAATGTCCATTTCGTGCATTTTGAACGAGCGCACCAGAATTGCGTCCGGTTCGGCCACCGCATCGCCGACCTGATAAGCATCGGCCGGCAAACGGGCGAGGCCCAGGCCGGAGATCGAGTTCAGCGTGAGTACCTTGAAGGGCTTAAGCATGGGCTTTCTCGAACTCTTGCATGAATCCGGCCAGCGCCCGCACCCCGTCCATAGGCATGGCATTGTAGATCGAGGCGCGCATGCCGCCGACGGAACGGTGGCCCTTCAACTGCACCAAGCCTAGCGCCTTGGCCTGCTTGAGGAACTCTTCGTCCAGCGCGGCGTCCTTCAGCGTAAACGGCACGTTCATGCGCGAGCGGTCGGCCCGCGCGGTGGGGCAATGGTAGAAGCTGGATTTGTCCAGGCAGTCGTACAACAAGGCGGCTTTTTCGATGTTGTGCTTTTCCATCGCCTCCAGGCCGCCCATGCGCTTCAGCCACTTGAACACCAGGCCAGCGACATAAATGCCGTAGGTGGGCGGGGTGTTGTACATGGATTCGTTGTCGGCGTGGATCTTGTAGTCGAGCATGGTGGGCGTGCCCGGCAGCGTTTCGCCGATCAGGTCGTCGCGCACGATGACGATGGTCAAGCCCGCCGGGCCGATGTTCTTTTGCGCGCCGGCGTAAATCAGGCCGTATTTGGCAATATCCAGGGGGCGCGACAGGATGGTCGACGACATATCGGCGACCAGCGGCACGGCGCCGGTATCCGGCACCCAGTTGAACTCCACGCCGCCTATGGTCTCGTTGGGCGTGAAATGCACGTAGGCCGCATCGGCGTCGAGCTTCCATTTGTCCTGGCTGGGCGCATAGCTGAAGTTGGCGTCTTCGCTGCTGGCGGCGACGTTCACGGAAGTGTATTTCTTCGCTTCCTTGATGGCCTTTTTCGACCATTCGCCGGTGTTGACGTAATCGGCGCTTTTCTTGCCGCGCAGCAAGTTCATCGGCACCATGGCGAACTGGCTGGAAGCGCCGCCCTGCAGGAACAGCACCTTGTAATGGGCGGGGATATGCAACAACTCGCGCAGATCGGATTCGGCCTGGGCGGCGATAGCCATGAACTCTTTGCCGCGATGGCTCATTTCCATCACCGACATGCCGCACCCCTGCCAATTGAGCATCTCGTCGCGCGCTTGCTCCAGAACATCCTGAGGCAAAATAGCCGGTCCGGCGCTAAAATTGTAAATGCGTTCCATGGTCATCACACCCTTTCGTTGCAGTTGGGGAAGCCGGTCGAATCAAGCTGGCGTCCGGCCCGCGAAGTATCACTCCGTTACGTTGTTATCGTCGCCGCCATCCGGTTCATCGGAATGGCTCTCGTCGCCTTCCGACTCGACGATTTTTTCCAAACCGACCAGCTTTTCGCCCTTATCCAACGCAATCAGGGTAACGCCCTGGGTGGCGCGGCTCATTTCGCGAATTTCCTTGACGCGGGTGCGGATCAGCACGCCGCTGGTGGTAATCAGCATGATATCGTCGCTTTCCTCCACCAGCGTCGCGGCCACCACCTTGCCGTTGCGCTCGGACGTCTGGATCGCAATCATACCCTGGGTGCCGCGCCCATGGCGCGTGTATTCGGCAATGGACGTGCGCTTGCCGAATCCGTTCTCGGTCGCGGTCAGCACCGACAAGCTTTCGTCCGCCGCCACCAGCAAGGAAATCACGCTCTGTCCCGGCGCCAGCCGCATGCCGCGCACACCGCGTGCGCCGCGCCCCATCGGGCGGACGTCGTTCTCGTCGAAGCGCACGGCTTTGCCGCCGTCGGAGAACAGCATCACGTCATGCTTGCCGTCGGTAATCGCAACGCCCACCAGCACATCTCCCTGGTCCAGGTCCACGGCGATAATGCCGCTGGAGCGAGGGCGCGAGAAATCGGACAAGGGCGTTTTCTTCACCACGGCCTGAGCCGTCGCCATGAAGATGTAGTGTTCGTCGTCGAAGCTCTTTACCGGCAGGATGGCGTTGATCTTCTCGCCCTCGGCCATTTGCAGCACGTTGACGATAGGCTTGCCGCGGCTGCCGCTTCCGCCTTGAGGCACTTCGTAGACTTTGAGCCAATACACCCGGCCCAAATTGGAGAAGCACAGAATGTAGTCGTGGGTATTGGCGATAAACAGGTTATCGATGAAATCGTCCGCCTTCGTCGCCGTTGCCTGCTTGCCGCGTCCGCCGCGCCTTTGGGTGCGGTAATCGTCCAAGGGCTGAGACTTGATATAACCGGTATGGGACAGCGTCACCACCACGTCTTGCGGGGTAATGAAGTCTTCCAGCGTCAGGTTCTGGGCGTCCGCGACGATCACGCTACGGCGCTTGTCGCCGAACTGTATTTTCACTTCGTTCAATTCGCGCATGATTATCTCGGTCACGCGCTCGGGCCGGGCTAAAATATCCAGCAGGTCGGTAATCTTTTCCATCACTTCGCGGTATTCGCTGACGATCTTGTCCTGCTCCAGGCCGGTCAAGCGCTGCAGGCGCAGTTCCAGAATCGCCTGAGCCTGGGTTTCGGACAAGCGGTAGCCTTGGGCTTGCAAACCGAACTCCGCGCTCAGCCCCTCGGGGCGCGACGCATCCGCCGCGGCGCGGGCGAGCATTTCCTCCACCAGGGGCGAACGCCAAGTCCGCTCCAGCAACTGCACTTTCGCCACGGCGGGCGACTCGGCCGCGCGGATCAATTGAATCACGTCATCGACGTTGGACAAGGCCACCGCCAAGCCTTCCAGCACATGGCCGCGTTCCCGCGCCTTGCGCAGTTCGAACAGGGTGCGGCGCGTCACGACCTCGCGGCGGTGGCGCAGGTAAGCCCCCAGCATCTGCTTCAGATTGAGCAGCCGCGGCTGGTTTTCGACCAGGGCCACCATGTTCATGCCGAAGGTGTCCTGCATCTGGGTTTCTTTGTACAGGTTGTTCAGCACAACCTCCGGCACTTCGCCGCGCTTCAACTCGATCACCCCGCGCATGCCCGACTTGTCGGATTCGTCACGCAGGTCGGAAATGCCTTCCAGGCGCTTTTCACGCACCAACTCGCCGATCTTGATAAACAAATTCGCCTTGTTCACCTGGTAGGGCAGCTCGTCGATGATGATCGCCTGGCGGCCGCTCTTGTCGATTTCCTCGAAGTGCGTGGTGGCGCGCATCACCACCCGGCCGCGGCCGGTGCGGTAGCCCTCGCGCACCCCGGCCAAACCGTAGATGATGCCGGCGGTGGGGAAATCGGGCGCTTGGACGATGTCGATCAACTCGTCGATGGGGATTTCCGGGTTGGCGAGCAGCGCCAGGCAAGCGTCGATCACATCGCTTAGATTATGCGGCGGGATATTCGTCGCCATGCCCACGGCAATGCCGGTGGAACCGTTGATCAGCAGGTTGGGAAGCTTGGACGGCATCACCAGCGGTTCATGCTCGGAACCGTCGTAGTTGGGGCCGAAATCGACCGTTTCCTTATCCAGGTCGGCCAACAGCTCGTGGGCGATTTTCGCCATGCGGATTTCGGTGTAGCGCATCGCCGCCGCGTTGTCGCCGTCCACCGAGCCGAAGTTGCCTTGGCCGTCCACCAGGGGATAACGCAGCGAGAAATCCTGCGCCATGCGCACGATGGTGTCGTACACCGCCGTATCGCCGTGAGGGTGGTATTTACCGATAACGTCACCGACGATACGCGCCGACTTCTTGTAAGCCTTGTTCCAGTCGTTGGACAGCTCGTGCATGGCGAACAGAACGCGGCGATGAACCGGTTTCAAGCCGTCGCGCACATCCGGCAGCGCACGGCCGACGATCACGCTCATGGCGTAATCGAGATAGGAACGGCGCATTTCCTCTTCTAGACTGACAGGTAGCGTTTCTTTGGCGAATTGATCCATTGCGACCTTTTTGGTGACTACATTGACTACATCTTAAACCGCCCGATTCTAGCACGACCCCCTTGCCGCCGTCACGCCCGGCCGCCTCCTCGACTGAAACCAATAATTCATTTGATTTTCCCTAAAATCGGCGGATATGCTATACACTTATGTACTAGGGTAATTTACATATATTTATTGCTGGACGTAGCCTTGGTGTAATCCGGACACAGCAATGCAGAGCAAAATTTCTTAAATTTCTAAGGAGCAAACGATGAAAGCATCTAACAAACTCAAACAACTGCTTGGCCTTGCCGTCTTCGTCGCCGTTTCCGGGCTAGGGATCGCCTCTGCCACGGCACAAAGCTTCCCGGAAAAAACCGGCTACCTGATCGACAACCGCGGCAACGTAGTCCGCAACAACTTTAACGAATGCTGGAAAACCGGCTACTGGACCCCGGCCATGGCCATCGCCGAATGCGACTCCAGCCTGGTAAAAAAAGCGGAAGTCAAACCCACTCCAGTGCCTGAAGGCCCGGCACCGGCCGCTTTCGCAAAAGTCACGCTGCAAGCCGAAACCCTGTTCGACTTCGACAAATCCGTGCTGCGTAAAGACGGCCAGACAGTCCTGGACGATTTCGTCACCAAGATGAAAGATCACCCCGATGTCGATCTCTTGCTGGTTACCGGCTACACCGACCGCATCGGCACCGACGCTTACAACAAGAAGCTGTCCGAGCGCCGCGCCGCGACGGTGAAGAAATATCTGGTGAGCAAAGGCATCGAAGACAAGCGCATCGAAACCGAGGGCAAGGGCAAAGCCGATCCAGTCGTTGCTTGCAAGGGCATCCGCGGTAAGAAGCTGATTTCCTGCCTGCAACCCAACCGCCGCGTTGTGGTTGAAATCAAAATGCAGCGCGCTCCAAAATAATCGGAATGCACTGACCCAAACCCCGCGTTTCAGCCCTAGGCTGGACGCGGGTTTTTTTTGCGCTGAGGAAACCTCTATGGCACAAGCAATTGCCGTCGACACGCTGATCGACGCCCGCTGGATCGTCCCGGTAGAACCGGCCGGTCAGGTACTTCACCACCACAGCATCGCGATTCAAAATGGCAAAATCGTCGCGCTGCTGCCCACCGCCGAAGTGCATCGGCAATATTCGGCACATCGCCATCACACGCTGGCCGACCAGGTGCTGATTCCCGGCTTGGTCAACCTGCACACCCATGCCGCGATGACCCTATTGCGCGGCTTGGCGGACGACCTGCCCTTGATGGAATGGCTGGACCAACACATCTGGCCGGCGGAAGCGCGGCACGTTTCGCCGGATTTCGTCCGCGACGGCACCCTGCTCGCCTGCGCCGAAATGCTGCGCGGCGGCATCACCTGCTTCAACGACATGTATTTTTTCCCGGCGGCGACGGCGCAAGCCGCGCTCACCGCCAAGATGCGCGCGGTGATCGGCTTGATCGTGATCGAATTCCCCACCGCCTACGCCAGCGACGCCGACGATTACTTGAGCAAGGGCCTGGCCGTGCGCGACGAACTGCGCGACGAACCCCTGCTCCGCTTCACGCTGGCGCCTCACGCCCCCTACACCGTGAGCGACCGCAGTTTCGAGAAAGTGCTCACCTACGCCGAGCAACTCGACCTGCCGATACACATCCACCTCCACGAAACCCGCGACGAAATCGAGCAAAGCCTGGCGCAGTACCGCTTGCGGCCGCTGGAACGCCTGCAGAATCTCGGCCTGCTCGGCCCCAACCTGATCGCCGTCCACGCCGTGCACATGAACACCGAAGAGATCGCCCTGCTCGCCCGCCAAGGCTGCCACGTCGCCCACTGCCCGGTTTCCAACCTCAAGCTGGCCAGCGGCTTTGCGCCCACGGTGGAGAAATTCCGCCAGGCGGTGAATGTCGGCCTCGGCACCGACAGCGCCGCCAGCAACAACCGCCTCGACCTGTTCCAGGAAATGCGCCTGGCCGCATTGCTGGCCAAGGGCGGCAGCGGCGACGCCGCCAGCCACAACGCCCACTATGCACTGCAAATGGCCACGCTCAACGGCGCGCGCGCATTGGGCATGGGCGGCACCATCGGCTCCCTGCTGCCCGGCAAGGCCGCCGACATCGTCGCCGTCGATTTATCCTCGCTGGAAACCACCCCCTGCTACGACCCGGTGTCGCACCTCGTGTATGCCGCCGGGCGCGAACACGTCAGCCATGTCTGGGTCGGCGGCGAACTGCTGCTGGACGAGCGCGAACTCACCACCCTCGACACCCGCGAAATCCTCGCCCAGGCCAAGCACTGGCAAGACAAGATCGCCGGCCTATGATAAATTCCCGCTCATGAACGTAGACCATCTCGAAATCGACAAATTCAGCCAACTGGCGCACCGCTGGTGGGATACCAACAGCGAATTCAAGCCGCTGCACGACATCAACCCGCTGCGCCTGGACTACATCGAAAGCTTCATCGGACTAGCCGGCAAGAGCGTGCTCGACGTCGGCTGCGGCGGCGGCATCCTGTCCGAGGGCATGGCCGCGCGCGGGGCGTCCGTCAGCGGCATAGACCTGAGCGAAAAAGCCCTCAAGGTCGCCAAGCTGCACCTCTACGAAAGCGGGCTGAAAGTCGATTACCGCCTGGTTGCGGTGGAACAATTGGCGGAGGAAAACCCGCGCAGCTTCGACATCGTCACCTGCATGGAGATGCTCGAACACGTCCCCGACCCCGCCAGCATCGTGCGAGCCTGCGCCCAACTGGTCAAACCCGGCGGCCACGTTTTCTTCTCCACCCTCAACCGCAACCTCAAGTCCTACCTGTTCGCGGTCATCGGCGCCGAATACCTGCTGAAGCTGCTGCCCCGCGGCACCCACGAGTACGGCAAATTCCTCAAGCCCTCGGAACTCAGCCGCTACTGCCGCGACGCCGGGCTAGACGTCGGCGACCTCAGCGGCATGAGCTACAATCCCTTGGCCAAAACCTATTCCCTCTGCAGCGACACCCGCGTCAACTACCTGATGTACTGCAAGGCTTAATCGTGACGGGGGTACTCTTCGACCTCGACGGCACGCTGGCCGACACTGCGCTCGACCTCGGCTACGTGCTCAACATCCTGCGCGAGCGGCACGGCCTGCCGCCCTTGCCCGCCGCCGTCATCCGCCCCTACGCCTCCCACGGCACGCCGGGCCTGCTGCACATCGGCTTCGGCCTATCGCCCCAGGATGCGCCATTCGCCGCGCTGCGCGCGGACTTCCTCGACCTCTATCAACGGCACCTGAGCACCCATACCCGGCTCTTCCCCGGCATCGACGCCTTGCTGCAAGAATTGGACGCGCGCGGCCTGCCCTGGGGCGTGGTCACTAACAAACCGGAACGCTTCACCCTGCCGCTGATGGAACAACTCGGCCTGATGAAACGCGCCGCCTCCATCGTCGGCGGCGACACCTGCGCCCACGCCAAACCCCACCCCGAACCCATGCTGCACGCCTGCCGCGAACTGAATGTCGCGCCGGAAAACTGCCTCTACCTGGGCGACGCCGAGCGGGACGTGGCCGCCGCCCGCGCCGCCAACATGCGCGCGCTGATCGCCGCCTACGGCTACCTCGGCGCGGACGACGAGCCGGACACCTGGAACGCCGACGGCTCCATCGACCACCCCGCCCAACTCCTGGCC
>JAIOJO010000466.1 GCA_019911985.1 Sulfuricellaceae bacterium
ATATTGGAATGGGCTAGGGTTTATCGTGAACACCGACGATAATACGACCCCGCTCGCCTCCGCCAACGTCAATCTGGCTAATTACCAGCGCGCTCTGAGCGCAGGCGACACCACGGTTACCTTAGCCGCTGCCACGCTGAAACAGGGACGCGGCGGCATCCGGCTGAGCACCCCGGCCAACGGACATACCGGCAGCGTCGATGTATGCCTCGATCTGGATCTCGGCGCCACCGGCGACACGTCCTGCACGGCTGCTATGGGGGCTAATATGTCCTATCTGCAAAGCAATTGGCAGGGTGGCGCCACCTATGGCAAAGACCCGCGCGCCCGCGCCACCTTCGGCGTTTTTCGCGGCACGGGCAGCCGCAGCCGCGGCGCCAACTTAATCGATATGCGCGAACGCTTTTAGGATTTCATGGATTGGTCCCGGCTGTTCCCGTTTAAATCCCGGCAGAAAGAAGGCTGGTTTGCGTTCTCGCCCATCGAGAACGGCGTGTGTTTCGCCTTGATCAAGCGCCGCCAAGGGGCCAAGCCCGAGGTTACGGTGTGCGAAACCCATACCGGCGTATCCCTCGCAACGTCCCAACTCGAACGGCTGGTAAAACCCATAGCCCTAAAGAAACAAAGCTGCTCCACGCTACTCGAACCCCACGAGTTCCAGATTTACTCCCTGGAAGCGCCGCGCGTGCCGGAAGCGGAAATGAAGCTAGCCATCCGCTGGCGAGTCAAAGATATGATCGGCTTCCCGCTCGACGACGCGACGGTCGAGATTCTCGACATCCCCATCGACAAGTACGCGCCAGGCCGCACGCGCACGATGTACGCCGTGGTGGCGCGCAACGAAATCATCCGGCAACGGGCGAATCTGTGCGAGGAAAGCCACATTCCCTTGTCCGCCATCGACATACCGGAAATGGCGCAGCGCAATATCGCGGCATTTTTCGAGCGCGAAGGGCTGGCTTTGGCTTTGCTTGCATTCGACCAGCACGGCGGCTTGCTCACCTTCACGGCGGGCGGCGAATTATATTTGTCCCGCCGCTTCGACATGCCTGCGCGTCAATTCCGCGAAATTGACGGCGCGGACGGTTTGCAACTCCTGATGAACCGCATCATGCTGGAATTGCAGCGCTCCCTGGACTATTTCGACCGTCAGTTCCATTTCATCCCCCTCGACCGGCTCTTGCTCGCGCCGCTGCCGGTAAACATCGAGTTGCGGGAATATTTAGCCGAAAATCTCTCGATCACCGTGGATTATTGCGATTTAGACGAAGTACTCGATTTCTCCCTCGCCACCCCCCTCGCAAGCGAGGAAAGAACCAAATGCTTTCACGCCTTGGGTGCCGCTCTGCGGCTTGAGGAATAAGCACCATGAGCCAACAGATCAACCTGTTCAATCCGATTTTCCGCAAGCAGGAAGTACTACTGTCTCTGCAGCACGCTACGGCAATTTTGCTGACTATCGCCGTAGTAGCGGGAGCAGGCAGTGCTTACCGCTATTATCAGGCGGCTTCCCTGGCTAAGGAGACGAATGCGCTGGCGGCGGAATTAGCCTCTCAGCAAACCATCCTGGACGAGATGTCTGCGCGACGATCGACAGGCAAAAGCAAATTGCTGGAAGCGGAAATCGCCCGGATCGAATCCAAAACCCAAGAAGACCAAAAAATCCTTTCGCTGTTGAAAGGCGGCGATTTAGGCGATACGAAGGGCTACTCCAGTTACATGGCCGGATTTGCCCGGCAAATCACGGCAGGGGTATGGTTGACCGGCTTCGATATTGTCGGTGCAGGCAGGCATATGA
>JAIOJO010000467.1 GCA_019911985.1 Sulfuricellaceae bacterium
CGGGCGGAGTGGCCGGCGCGATGTTCGTATGGATGTTCACCTTGACTCAGAACAAATGGAAAATCGACGATGTTCTGGGTGTTTGGCCCCTGCACGGTTTATGCGGCGCATGGGGCGGCATTGCGGCGGGAATTTTCGGGCTTAAAAGCCTTGGCGGCCTGGGCGGAGTCAGCCTCGTGCCGCAAATACTGGGCACCGTTTTAGGCGTGGCGATAGCCCTTGCCGGCGGATTTGCGGTCTATGGCGGATTGAAATTATTAGTCGGAATTCGCCTGGACCCCGAAGACGAATTCAATGGCGCCGACCTGAGCATCCACAAAATTTCAGCTTCGCCCGAGGGTGAGCTATAGCCTGTCGGTGTGTGCGTGGGACGCGTTACAAGTCATCACAGAAATTTGGCAATCATGGCTCTTTCAACGGCCTCCGCAAGGGGAATCCAGACTCGATATCCCGATCCGGGCGCTTCCGTTTGTGGATTGCCTTTGGCGTTCTCCATGGACTCTAGCAACAGGACATGGTTGCCGGATGGATGGATGATCTCCAGGCGGTCGCCCACCACGAAACGATTCTTCACCTCGACCTCAGCCATACGCCGAGCCGCATCGTAAGCCACGATGTCGCCGACGTATTGGCGGCTGTTCATCTCCGACTGGCCCGACATGTAATTTTGGTATTCGACGGTATGGTGGCGCTGGAAAAAACCGTCGGTATAACCGCGATTGGCTAGGCTTTCCAATTCGGCCAATAAGCCCGTATCGAAGGGTTTACCCGCAACCGCATCGTCGATGGCATTGCGGTAGGCCTGCGTGGTGCGGGCCACGTAGTAAGCGGATTTGGTGCGGCCCTCTATCTTAAGCGAATCGACGCCGATGGCGACCAGCCGTCCGATATGCTCGATAGCGCGCAAATCCTTTGAGTTCATGATGTAAGTGCCGTGTTCGTCTTCCATGATAGGCATTAGCTCGCCGGGACGCTGGCCTTCTTCCAGCAAGTACACCTGTTCCGATAAGGGGTGACGTATTTGCTCGCCGCAGGCGGATACGGGGAGCGAAGTATAATTTTGCTGGGCCGGAACGATGTCGCCGCTGGGGTTTTCGTCGGCACTGTGGACTTGGTAATCCCAGCGGCAGGAATTGGTGCAGGTGCCTTGGTTGGGGTCGCGGTGGTTGAAATAGCCGGACAACAGGCAGCGCCCGGAGTAGGCGATACAGAGCGCGCCGTGGACGAACACTTCGAGTTCCATGTCCGGACATTGCTGGCGGATTTCTTCGATTTCCTCCAGGGAGAGTTCCCGCGACAGGATGATGCGGGTGAGTCCGATGGATTGCCAGAATTTTACCGCGGCGTAGTTGACCGTATTGGCTTGTACCGAAAGATGGATGGGAATATCCGGCCACAACTCCCGCACCAGCATAATCAGGCCGGGGTCGGCCATGATCAAGGCGTCGGGCTGGAGCGCCGCAATCGGTTCCATATCGGCGAGGAAGGTTTTTACCTTGGCGTTATGGGGCATCAAGTTACAGGTGACGTAAAATTTCTTGTCCTGGGCATGGGCCTCGTTGATCCCGGTTTGCAGTTGTTCCAACTGGAATTCGTTATTGCGCGCGCGCAGCGAGTAGCGCGGAAGCCCGGCGTATACGGCGTCGGCCCCGTAGGCGTAAGCGTAGCGCATTTTTTCGATGTTTCCGGCGGGTAACAGCAGTTCAGGGGAGCGGGGCATAGTGGTACAATCCAGTGACAGTATTCAAGGCTTTCAGGCCTTGGCGGGCGGCCAGCAGGCCGTTCAAACAACGAATTATACCACCATGCCCGAACCCTCTTTTATCCATCTCCGACTGCACAGCGAGTACTCCATCGTCGACGGTATCGTGCGTATCGGCGACGCCGTCAAGCGGGCTAAGGCGGACGGGATGCCTGCGCTGGCTCTGACCGATCTGAATAATTTGTTCGGCATGGTCAAGTTCTATCAGGCCTCACGCAAGCAGGGGGTAAAACCGATAGTCGGTTGCGATGTGTGGTTGACGAACGAGACCAACCGCGACCAACCTTTCCGCTTGCTGCTGCTATGCCAGTCGCACCAAGGCTATCTTCGCTTGTGCGAGTTGATCACCCGTGCCTTTCGCATCAACCAGTACCGTGGCCGGGCCGAGGTCGACAAGGCCTGGCTGGCAGAAGACAGTCAGGGTTTGATTGCGCTGTCCGGAGCCCATCTCGGTGACCTAGGGCAGGCGCTGCTGGCGGATAACGCCGACCGTGCCGAAGAGTTGGCGCGGCAATGGCAAGCCATTTTCCCTGGGCGTTATTACGTCGAATTGCAGCGCGGCGGCCACCCTCAAGCCGAGGTGCAGGTACAGCGCGCCGTGGCTTTGGCGTCGAAGCTGCAATTGCCTCCCGTGGCGACCCACCCGGTCCAGTTTCTCGACCCGGACGATTTCAAAGCTCATGAAGCGCGAGTCTGCATTGCCGAAGGTTATATTCTGAGCGACCAACGGCGGCCGAAATTATTTACCGAGGAGCAGTATTTCAAAAGCCAGCAGCAAATGGCGGAGCTTTTCGCCGACCTGCCAGAGGCGTTGAGCAATAGCGTGGAGATCGCCAAGCGTTGCAATTTGACGGTGCAGCTCGGGAAGAACTATCTGCCTCAATACCCCACGCCCGAAGGCGTGACCCTCGATCAGCATTTATGCGACGTGGCCATAGAGGGACTGGAGCAACGGATGAAATTGCTCTTCCCCGACCCCGCGCGGTGCGAAGAACAGAGGGCGACATACCTCGACCGTCTGAAGCTGGAAACCGATACCATCGTTGAGATGGGTTTTCCCGGCTACTTCTTGATCGTGGCGGACTTCATTAACTGGGCCAAGAACAACGGTGTGCCGGTGGGGCCGGGGCGCGGTTCCGGCGCCGGTTCGCTGGTAGCCTATAGTCTGGGCATCACCGATCTCGACCCCCTGCGTTATGCCTTGCTGTTCGAACGCTTTCTCAACCCCGAGCGGGTTTCCATGCCCGACTTCGATATCGATTTTTGCCAGGATAACCGTTGGCGGGTGATCGAGTACGTCAGGGAAAAATACGGCGCCGATGCGGTGTCGCAGATTGCTACTTTCGGCACTTTGGCGGCCAAGGCGGTGGTGCGGGATGTGGGGCGCGTGCTCGATCTGCCCTACAATTTTTGCGACCAGATATCCAAGTTGATTCCGGCGGCCCCCGGCAAGCAGTACTCCCTTGCCGAGGCTCTGGAGATGGAGCCACAGCTCAAGGAGCGTCTCGACAGCGAGGAGGAGGTGCGCGACCTGTTCGAACTGGCGCGTAAGCTGGAAGGGCTGACGCGCAACGTCGGAATGCACGCCG
>JAIOJO010000468.1 GCA_019911985.1 Sulfuricellaceae bacterium
GACCACGGCGATGCCGAACCAGCGGGAGTCGCGGGTGGCTTGCTCGGCTTCCCGTTCCAGTTGGCACTTCATTTCCCGGCCGTGTTTTTTCATCCACAGCACCATCTGGGTGATGAGGGCGGCGGCGATAAAAACCACGGCCGTCTGGAAGATTTCCAGCGCTTCCCCGGAAAGACCGCTTTGCACGGACAGCATGGCCCAGCCTAGGGCAAGGGCAAGCGCCACCCCGGCGGCGGCGCCGCCCCACAGCCAGAGGATGCCCCGCTCGGCGCCTTCATTGTTCTTGAGCCAGGCATAGAGGATGCCGATGACCAACATGGCTTCGATGCTTTCCCGCCAAACGACGAACAGTACATTACCCATGATGCGCTCCTTATTTTGCGACGATGCGGCCTTGGGCGGTATCCGGGTGGAATTCGCCGAAGAATTTGTAGCTGCCGGGCTTCAGCGGCTGGAACACGAGAAACGAGGACGCGCCGGGGGCCAACACCTTTTCCTTGCGCAGTTCCTTGCTTTCGAACTCTTCGGCGCCCGGCCCTTCGTTGCGGATATCCAGCCTGAATTTCTTGCCAGCGGGAACCTCGATGGTTTCCGGGATAAAACGGCCGTTTTTGATGACCAGCGGGAAGGACGGCAAATCCTCCGCGACGGCAGCAGGCAGATAAAGGCCGGCCAGCAGGACGGCGGGAATAGCGAGAAAATGGAAACGTCGCATGATAAAACTCCTCGGGTTTCAGAAAGTAAGCTGGGCGCGCAGGCCGAGTATCTTCACCGGGCTGGAAGCGCCGTGGCCGCCTGGGTTGGCGATGTACTGGAAATCCGGAGAGAGTTCGAACTGCTTGTGGATGCGGTAGCGGTAATAGGCTTCCAGTATGCGTTCGGCGCCCGACGCGGTGTAGCCGTAGTCCGCAATGCCGTCGCCGTCGGCGTCGACGGTGGCGGAGTCCCGGTTGAAGGCGGCACCGGTGCGTTGCAGGCCGAGGGCTAGGCCGATGGCGTCGCCGCCCCGTTCCCAGTAGGCGCCGCCGAACTCGGCGCCGAGGGACAGCGCCCGGTCGAAGCGCACTCGGCCCTTGAGCTGCTGGCCGTAGCGGCCGAACAGGGTGGTGTAGTCACCGAGACGCTGGTCGACGTTCACGCCCCAGCCGGAATGGGATTCGAAGGTACCGTCGTAACTCGGCCCCTGGCCGTTATGCCAAGCGTAGAGACGGTAGTTGCCGGTTAGCCCGCCAAACAGCCTGCGCTGGGTTTCCAGTTGGGCAATGACCAGGGGCGAACTGAAGAAGCGCACGTAATTGGCACCCTGCCCCGCGCCGAATACACCCAGGGAGGCACGCCAGTTCTCGGGTTTTTGCGTCTCGTTGAAATAGGAGACACGGAAGCCGGGGGAGAAGCCGTTGGCGTCTACGCCGATGTCGCTACCCGCGTCCAGCAGGGCATTGTGGACGAACACGGTGTTGAGGAACTGGCGCGTCTCGTCGTTGGCAACGGCGTTTTGGTCGAAGAACACGAAGGGGTCCATCTTGCCGAAGTTGATTTCCAGTTGCTCCCGCGAACGCGGCTTGAAGCCGCCGAAGGGCAGCGGGACGGTGGCCTGATACCAAGCCTGGCCGAGAATCGCCACGCTGTTGTCGGGGGCGGTGTTGAGCGCGCGGAAGGCCGAGGCGTTAGGCTTGGCGTAGACTGGCAGATCGTTGAGCCCCTGTCCTTGGCCGAGGCGGAACTGGGTAAAAATGCGGTTCTCCGTGTTGCCGATAGCCGGTAGAGGCAGGGTGACGTAGACGTCGCCCCGGTAGTTGAGCTGGCTCGCACCGTTGGGTGCAGCGCCGGGCGCGACGCCGATCGCCTTCTGGGCGGTGGTGGTGAGGCTCATTCCGGCGGTGATGCCCTCCAGAGCCTCCACGGTGCGCGCCTGTTTCTGCATCCCCAGTGCCTGGTATTCCACCGCTTTCAGGCGGGAAGTCAGATCGGGTTCGTTTTCGCTGATATTTTCGTCCTCGAGCCCCCTGACGACACGTGCCTGACTTTCTTCCAGGGTCTTCACCCGTCGTTCCATGGTGCCCGTCGTCACCGTGGTTTCTAGTTTTTTTTCCAGCTCGGCGTTGCGCTGCTCGACCTTCTCCAGGCGGGCGGAGAGGCGTTTCAATTCCTGCAGCAGTTCACCTTCTGCGGAATTGGCTGCCGGGGCCGCGTTCGAGGCGAATGTCAGGGCTAGTGCCAGGGCGAGATGGCGGCGGGTGAAGGCTACCATCTCAATAGCCTCCCTTCTTGCCGATACCGACGTAGGTGAACTCGTATTCCACGTCGAAGGGCTTGAACCATGGGCGCACGCCGGTGAGGCGGTCGGTGTGGCGTCCGAAGTGGCTATGGGGGTTCGCGCTGGGCGGCAGGATGGTGTATTTCACTTGATACTTGCCCGGTCCCATCAGTTTCACGTTGTCGCCGTAGTGGGGGCCATCGTTGGCCACCATGGGCATGAAATCGCCGCTGATTTTTTGCTTGGTGCCGACTTTGCTTACTTCGTATTTCACCGTCAGGTAGGGTATCCAGGCGCCTTCCTCGAATCCGTTCGGATTGCTGGCGAGGGCGTGGATGTCAGCTTCCATGTGGATGTCGGACTCCTCCGTTTTTCGCATCATGCCGTCCGGTTCCATGGTCACCGGCTGCAGATAAACGGCGCCGAGTTCCATGCCGGCACGCTGCTGCGGCGTGCCGATGGGATATTCCACGGCGGCGGCCGGCAGAGAGATGAAGGCGAGTGCAAGGGCGGTAAGCGTTAAGAGTTTTTTCATAATCGGATCTTTCAGTAGGTCAGTAGGGAATGCCGCCGTTAAGGCGGGTGAGCCGGTTTTCCGCTTCTTGATAGCGGTCATGGCTGAGTTCGTCCGGGCAGAGATCTCCCGTTTCCGGCATCCGAGCAAGAAGCCTGCCTCCGATAACCCGCAACTTCGAGGCGGTGTCGGCATCGATAAAGCGGATGAACGGCTCATTTCTTTCCAGCCAAGCGTCAATGATGAGAGTCATCATGTTTCTCCAATACGAATCGAGTGTTTTAATCTTAACGAGAATTATTATCGTTTGCAATTAAATTTTAACGCCACCTGCGCCGCGTCAAGAAGCAAGGCATGGGCTATGGTTTTCGATGGACTCAAACCGATAGGGGTCGGTCAAGGCAGAAGGCGTACCGTCTCGCTCAACAAGATCGGCTGTATGGCGCGGGTTCAGGATTTATTAAAACAGCTTCTCAGGTTCATCGCCTCGGGGTATTCAAGCATCCCAGCGTGCCCAGACTGCCGGCCAGCACCAAGGCCAAGCCCGAGCAGAGCCAAACGCCCGATTGGCCGGTGGATAGGGGGGCGGCGCCTACCGTGACGATCATCCAAATTCCCGCTAGGGCGGCGCCCAGGCATATCGACAGGCATAGGGCTTGCCGCCCGCTAATCGAACTGGCGCGCTTGACCGCCTCGATCAGGCTTTCCGCCGAGCGCAAGTCGTCCTGGCCTATCCCCAGCAACATGTCGTCGGTGAGCTCGAAAGGAGTTTGGGTATCGTAATAATGGAGGGCTTTTTTTAGCCAATTCGCATCGGATGTGTGCAGGATTTCCGGCATTGTTATTCTCGCCGGAGAGGGCCGGCTATTAACCCTTTCCGTCTAGTCTTCTTGCCAGTCGGAATGGAAGCTGAATCGCCAGCGGCCGCGTTCCCGTCTGACTCTGACATCGAGTTCGGCAGTGTCCAGCGTGATGGGGTAGGGCGTCGCGCCGGTAAGCGATTGCACGGTGAAATTCTCCCCTTCCAGCAGAGGCGCGGCGATCATGAAATACAGCACCGGCTGGTATTCGAAGGTACAGGTCATTCCCCAATCCACGCCCGGCATGGTCGCGACGGCTTGGCCGCTCACGAACCAAGTGCAATCCAGCGAGAGGCATGGATTGGTGTCGTTGTAGACGCCCGCTTGCTCCGGCGTCAACCGCGCGGCGGCCATGCCCGCCGAACTTGGGGCGAGTTGCGGCGAAAGTCCGGCAGGACGGGTAGCGATTTTGAGCGTGCCGGGGGTGATTTTCACGCGTTCCGATTCGGTAGGGTTGACCGGGCCGGTACCCTTGGTGAGCACGCTTACGCTAATGCTATGGTCGAAAACGAAGGAGGCGGTGGCGCCGCCGGACAGATCCAGAACTTGCCATGCGTAGACGCGAATGTCCCGCGCCGCTTGCTGGGGGCGCACGAACACCAAGACCGATTTTCCCCGCATATTCGCCACGTCCGCACTTACCTTGCATGTGATCATGTCGCTTCCCGCCTTTACTATGTCCGAAGCGGCAAGCCGTTGCGGACGACTGATGGGCTGTTTACTAAAATTCTGAACACGGGCTGCGATCCGTGGTCGGCTCAGGATTTTAGTAAACGGCTGGTTGGAACTTGGAACCGGGCAAACGCCGGTTCCAAGCCTTATTCCATGCGCAATTTATTTTGCGGCAAAATCAAATACCCATAGACCTTTGTCTTTGGTCAGGTTTACGTCCACTTCGGTTGCGGTGATGGGCATCACGTACTGGGTCATGTCCGAGAAGTTCTGGACGATGTAGGTTTGGCCCACCATGGGTGGGGATGCCACCATGAAGTAGAAGTTAGGCAGGTACTCGAAGCTGACGGTCATGTTGAGATCGACGTACGGCATCGTGACCACCGGGCGGTCATTGACATACCAATTGCTGTTGAACTGGATGAAGGGGTTGGTTTGGTTGATCACGCCGCACTGTTCCGGCGTCAGCTTTTGGTCGGCCAACGAGGTCGGAGCCATAGACAGCTTGGGCGAGAGACCGCTCGGGCTTTGCGCGGAGAACAACTGCCCCGGCATGACGACGGTTCTGCCGGAAACGATCGAGTTGCCGGGTTTTTCGCCCACGCTGGTCACGTCGGTGGAAATCACCGCTTCGTATTCGAAGGATTCGGATGCGCCGGCCGAGGCGGTTAGAACTTGCCAGGCATGGATAAGATAGTTGCGTTGCGGATTTTGCGGCTTCAAGAAAACCAAAACCGTTTTCCCCTGCATATCCGAGACATCCATCGTTACGTTGAATGTAGTGCTCATTGGTAGCTCCTTTTGTGATGCCAATTGCGGACTCGGAAAAAAACGGCGCCGGGAATCGAGTCCGCGGTATTCCAGGTGCCGGTCGCAGCCTTTGCAGGCCGTGAATTCAAGACAGTGCCGAGGGTGGCGAAAACGTATAGAAATAGTCCTGGTCGCCGCGCATTTGAAACATCGCCTTGACGTTCAAAACAGTCGTTCGCGGGATGTAGGGCGTGGCGCCGATTAAGTCGCTGGGCGCATAAAGCGCCTTTTCTTGTTCCGGCGTCACCGGCCTGAATAGCAGTTTCTGGCCCAACTGGAAGGAGGCGGTTTCATTCGGCTTGATCGGCCCGGTGACGCCGATCAGAATGCCTCCCCAGTACCAGTCGATCGCGATGGTCAGCGGATTGACCTCCGGCGGAGGCGAAATCAGCGCGACGCTATCCGAATCCAGGGTGTCGGCCCATGCCACGTGGATGCCGTCGATGCTCGGTATCAGCAGGTATTGATTGCCGGGGAATACCGGCGTTAAGGCGTTTGGTTTAAGGTCCGGGTCGGCGGGTGTGCCAGCCGCCCTCGCCGCGACACTCAGGCCGCCTTCCAGCATGAAGGTTTCGCAAGCGCCTTGAGACGGATTCAAGTATTGCCAAGGCGCATAGGAAAATTGGGCATCGGCTATCGTCGCCGGATCGCATCCTTGGGTAGCCGGGGTTTTGTCCAGCTTATTCTCGGCAAATACCAAGGTGGCCATATCGACATCGACATTGATGAATTCGAATTCCGTCGTCATTGCATGCTCCGTGTGCTGATCGGGTCTGCGCTAGCAGGCGGCTATGCCGCACAGCCGTACAAAGGTGAAAAGGCTTGGCGTAGGCAGGGCGTTTAGCGCATCGCTTATCTCTGCAGGAAAGACGGATGGCGGCGCGGAATTGTGAAAAATAATGCGGCCTGGGTTTAAGGAGCCTCTGATTAAGTCGCACGGGGTCGCGACGGGGTTTTGCGGGATGCTGGGCACGAAGCGAGGCGCGCGGTGTGGTCATTCCACACAAGCGTCGAGCGACACCGCCCGGCGCCCGCAAAACCCCGTCCCGTAGGGTTGTGTCAAAAGCCGGCGTCTGCGGCGTTGCGCTCCTTGGCATCGTAGGCTCGCTACGACCGGCGTCGC
>JAIOJO010000469.1 GCA_019911985.1 Sulfuricellaceae bacterium
GTGCGCAAAATCTGCCTGATGATTTGGTACATAAATTACCTTAGCCGGTTCATAAATCAACCCCCGCGTAGCTCAGGTTGAAGGATTTATTGATGAGCGGAAAATCCGGCACGATATTGCCGATGATGGCGTGTTCGAGCAGCGGCCAGTTTTGCCACGACGGGTCGTGCGGATGCAGCCGGTGGATAGCATTATCCGTGCCGGTATGCAGCGCCACCACGATTTCCCCGCGCCAGCCTTCCACCCACCCTATCCCCAGAGCATGGTCCGGCGCCTTGGCGACGGCGGCCAGAATATTTCCGCCGGGCAGCGTTTCGAGCAGGCGGCGGATCAGCCGGATCGATTCCTGCACTTCCTCGAAGCGCACCGTAACCCGGGCCGCGACATCGCCGTTTCTGTGCGTTGCCATGCGGACGTCGAGCCGGTCGTAAGGCGGGCAGGGAAATTGCGCGCGCAAGTCCCAGGCTTGGCCGCTGGCGCGCCCGGCCAGCCCGCTCAGGCCGAGCTGCGCCGCCAGATCGGGCGTAACCCGGCCGGTGGTGAGAAAGCGGTCTTGGACGCCGGCATGTTCGTCGTAAATGTTCTTGAGCGCATTCAGTTCGTTTTCCAGGTGGCGCAATAGGCCTCGTATGCGTTCGCCGCCGCGCTCGTCGAGGTCGCAGGCGACGCCGCCGGCCGCTATCCTGTCCATCAGGTAGCGATGGCCGAAGAGCTCGCCGTTCAGGCGCAGAAGCTCCTCCTTGAGTATCCAGAATTGGGCAAAGCCGAAAGCCAGCGCGGCGTCGTTGCCCAGGTAGCCCAAGTCGCCGAGGTGGTTATGGATGCGTTCGAGTTCGAGAAACAGCGCACGCAAGGCCTGCGCGCGGGGCGGCGGAACGGCGCCGGTGACGCTTTCCACCGCTTGGGCATAAGCCCAGGCGTAGGCCACGGTGCTGTCTCCGCTGATGCGCCCGGCCAGCTTGATGCCTTGCTCCAGGGACAGTTCCTCGAAGCGTTTTTCGATGCCCTTGTGCTTGTAGCCCAGGCGCTCCTCCAAGCGCAGTACCCGTTCGCCGACGATGGAAAAACGGAAATGCCCGGGCTCTATGGTTCCTGCATGCACCGGCCCGACCGGAATCTCATGCACGCCGTCGCCGGAAACGCCGACGAAGGGATAGGCATCCGCCTCCGTAGGGAAGACCGTGCCGCTATCGAAGGCTTTGCGCAAGGGATGGACGTTGCCCGGCCAGGAGGCATGGCGCAGCCATTTGCGCGTGTCTCCCGCGCCCAAGGCATGGAGTCCCAGCAGGTCGGCTACGGCACGCTGCATCCGGTTGGCTGACGGGAACAAATCGCTGATGTCGGGGAAAGACAGGCGTTCGGCACTCACCGGCAGGACCAAACAGAGCATGCCGGACGCGGTCGCCAGCGCCGCGTGCAGCGCGTAGCCGTTGCGGCGCACCGTCTCGTCGCTGCCCCATAGCGCCAGCAATCTGCCGCCGTCGCGTTTCACCTGCTCGCACAAGGCGCGGAATTGCTCGGCGTCTACCGTTCCGCTGCGGATCGGCATGGAGCCGGGCAGCTTGGAAAATGTCGTGGGAAAGTCGTCTAGATTCATCCTGATTCTACCCAATCAAGGCGACGGCCTGTCGATACCAGTCCGACAGATAAGGGGGGATATACAAGCCGAGCATCAGCACCAGGCCGAGATGCGCGAATACCGGCAGCAGCGCCGGCGGGTGAGGGAGGCGCTGGCCGGAGCTGGCGCCGAAAACCATGGTTTGCACCCGGCTGAAAATGGCGGCGAACGCCACCCCCAGCGCAACAAGCAGGAAGGGGGTGGTCCAGGGATAGGCGTGCATGGCCGTGGTGAGTATCAGGAACTCGCTGGCGAACACGCCGAAAGGCGGCATGCCGAGTATCGCCAGGGTGCCGAGGGTCAAGCCCCAGCCGATGGTGGGGTTGGTTTTAATCAGACCGCGAATGTGCTCCATGACTTGTGTGCCGGATTTTTGCGTAGCATGGCCGACAGCGAAGAAAATCGCCGATTTCGTCAAAGAATGCACGGTCATGTGCAACATGCCGGCGAACGTGGCCACCGCACCGCCCATGCCGAAAGCGAAGGTCATCAGCCCCATATGTTCGATGGACGAATAGGCGAACAGGCGCTTGATGTCCTTTTGCCGCAACAGGAAGAAAGCCGCCATCACCACCGACAGCAGGCCGAATCCCATCATCAGGTTGCCGGCGAAATGGCTGCCCAGGGCGCCGTCGACCAGCACTTTCGAGCGCACGACGGCATACAGCGCGACGTTCAGCAGCAGGCCCGAAAGCACCGCCGAAACCGGCGTCGGGCCTTCGGCATGGGCGTCGGGCAGCCAGTTGTGCAGCGGCGCCAATCCTACCTTGGTGCCGTAGCCCACCAGCAGGAAAACGAAGGCGAGCGAGAGCACGGTGGGTTCGAGCTGCATTTTGACGGCGTTCAGATGGGTCCACAACAGCGCGTTGCCGCCCGCGCCGAGCACTTTTTCCGCCGCGAAGTAGAGCAGGATGGTGCCGAACAGCGCTTGGGCGATGCCCACGCCGCACAGGATGAAATATTTCCACGCCGCTTCCAGGCTGGCGGGCGTGCGGTATAGGGATACCAGCAAGACGGTGGTCAAGGTAGCCGCTTCCATCGCCACCCATAGGATGCCGAGGTTGTTGGTCAATAGCGCCAACAGCATGGTGAAG
This sequence comes from Sulfuricellaceae bacterium, assembly GCA_019911985.1. Classification (GTDB taxonomy): domain Bacteria; phylum Pseudomonadota; class Gammaproteobacteria; order Burkholderiales; family UBA9220; genus JAIOJO01. The sequence continues at coordinate 2,713 of JAIOJO010000469.1, forward strand.
CTGAAAAGCTGGTACATCGCGTGGTAGAGCCGCAGCATGTTGGCGGTGAGCTTGCCGTGGTGCTGCTCGATGCGCATGTAGGGGCGAGAGAACAGCGCGGTGGTGAAGCCGACGAAAGCGGTGAGGGCGACCAGGAAGACGTTGAAGGAATCGACGAAGAACTGCTCCTCAAAAAAGCTGAATGGGCCGCCGGTGATAACCCGGACGGTCAACACGCCGGCCGCGATCAAGGTGCCGAGGCTCATCGCCGAATTGAGTTCGGGCGCGAAGCGGCGATGGCCGTAAAGCGCCAGCAAAAGGCCGCCGGCCAGCGGGATGACGAGTACCCAAAGTATTTCCATGTCAGTCTTCCTTGAGTTTTTCCATGTGTTGCAAATCCAGGCTGTCGAAGGTTTCCCGGATATGGAAAAAGAAAATGCCCAAAATGAACATGCCGACCAGCACGTCCAGCGCGATGCCCAGCTCCACGACCATAGGCATGCCGTAAGTGGCGCTGGTCGCGGCGAAGAACAGGCCGTTCTCCATGGCGAGAAAACCGATCACCTGCGGCACCGCCTTGCTGCGCGTAATCATCATCAGGAAGGACAACAGCACGCTGGCCATCGCAATCCCCAGGGTGCCCTTGGTGATGGTGCTGGCCATCTGGGAAATCGGCGCGGCCAGGTTGAACGCGAAGATCACCAGCACGATGCCGAGCAGCATGGTGATAGGGATGTTGAGGAGGGTTTCGACATCCCATTTCACGTTCAGCTTGCGGATCAGGCGATGCAGAATCGAGGGCAGGATCAGCACTTTCAGGATCAGCGTCAGCGCGGCCGAGTAGTACAGGTGATGCTGGCTGGAGGAATAGGCGACGACGGCGGTGCTGACGGACAGCACCAGTCCCTGCAGCGCGAACAAGTTGATCAGCGACAAGATGCGCCGCTGGGACAGCATCGCGAAAGCGATCAGCAGCAGCAGCGACGCCAGCAAATTGATTACCTGTCCAATGATGGGCGTCGTCATCTCAGCTCCCGAGCAGAAAATGGGTGAGCATGCCCAGCACGGCCAGCAGGAAGGCCGTGCCCATGAATTCCGGCACGCGGAACAGGCGCAGTTTGGCCGAGATGGTTTCCAGCAGCGCAAGGCCGAAGCCGCATGCCGCCAATTTCGCCAGCAGCGCCGCAACGGCCAGCGGCAGCCCGCCCCAATCTCCGCCTTCGGCGATACCCCAGGGGATGAACAAGGCAATGCCGATGGAGAAGTAGGCCAGCAGCTTGAGCGCACCGCCCCATTCGATCAAAGCGAGGTGGCGCGCGGAGTATTCGAGGATCATCGCCTCGTGGATCATGGTGAGTTCCAGGTGGGTGGACGGGTTGTCCACGGGGATGCGTGCGTTTTCGGCCAGCAGCACCATGACAAAGGCGACGGCGGCGAAGGCCAGGCTGGGGTAGAGCAGAAATTGTTTGTGCGCCAGCGTTTCGACTATGGTGATGAGCGAGGTGGACTGGCTGATCGTGGATGCGGTGAAGAACACCATCAGCAGCGCCGGTTCGGCGAGGAAACCGACCAGCATCTCGCGCCGGGCGCCGAGCGAGCCGAAAGCGGTGCCGACATCCATCGCCGCCAGCGAAATGAATACGCGCGCCAAGGCAAAAATCCCGACCAGCGCAATCACATCCACCGCGGGCGATAGCGGCAGATCGGTCGCCAACACGGGAACCAGCGCCGCCGCCAGCCACATGCAGGCAAAACGGAGATAGGGCGCAAAACGAAACAGGTAAGAAGCGTTATGCGCCAATACCGCATCCTTGCGGAACAGCTTGACCAGCACGCGATAGGGCTGCAGCACGCCGGCCCCGCTGCGGTTTTGCAGCCAGGCGCGGCATTGGTTGACCCAGCCCAGCAGCAGCGGCGCGGCCAGCACCACCAAGGTGTCTTGCAACAGTTGGTAGAGAATCGCGGACAGGTTCATCGGATGAACGCCAACAGCGCCAGCAAAGCCAGCAAAGTGAGGAAACTGTACATCAAGTAAAGATGAATGCGTCCGTGCTGGAGCTTGCCGATCAGCACGGATATTTTTTCCGCGGCCCGTGCGATAGGCAAGTATAAAACATCCCACAAGCGGTCCCGGGTTTCGCCGTGGTAATGGGGGTGCTTGTCGAAAGGGCTGGGCACCTCCCGGACGATGCCGAAGAAAATCTCGAATATCTGGCGTATCGGCTGGCCGAAACCATCGGCGCTATCCTGCATGCGCGAAGTCTGTTCCGGGAAACCGCAGTCCCAGGCGGGGCCGCGGCGCAGGCGGACATGAAAAAGCTTTTTCACCGCGAATAAAGTAAAGACGACGCCGGTAATGATGATCAGGAACAGGATCAGGGGGCCGTAGCTGGCGCGTTCGGGATGGATCGGGGTGAGCAGCAGCCAGCCGGTCCGTGCCGCGCTGGTTCCTAACCTCTGGCCGATCAGCCCTTGCGTGACGAAGTCGATGTGCAGAATCACGAACACCGGGAACAGCCCCAGCAGCACGCAGCCCAGGGCCAGCCAAGTCAGGCCCAGCCGTTCCCAAAGTCCGGCATCGTGCGCTTCATGCAATTTTTCCTCGCGCGGCTGGCCGAGGAAGATCACGCCGTAGAACTTCACCATCACGTAAGCGGCCAGCGCGGCGGCCAAGATTAACGCGGCGGCCGCTACGGGTATCAGCATATTGAGGTAGGGATGGGGCAGACCCGGCGACAATAAGAAGGCCTGCAACAATAGCCATTCGGAAACGAAGCCGTTCAAGGGCGGCAGGCCGGCGATGGCCAGGGTGCCGACCAAAACCAGTATGGACACGATAGGCATGCGGTGAATCAGCCCGCCCAGCTTGCCCAGGCTGCGTTCCCCGGTGGCGTGGAATACCGAACCGGTGCCGAGGAACAGCAAGCCCTTCATGAAGGCATGGTTGAGCGCATGGTAGAGCGTGGCGGTGAGCGACAAGGCGGCGATGGCATCCTTGCCGAAGGTGTGGAAGGTAATGGTCAAGCCGATTCCCGCCAGGATGATGCCGATGTTTTCGATCGAGGAATAGGCCAGGAGGCGTTTCATGTCGGCCTGCACCGCGGCGAACATCACGCCGAACAAGGCCGTGGCCAGCCCCAGCGCGAGCGCGACGGTGCCCCACCACCACAACTGGACACCAAGAAGATCGAAGCTGACGCGCAGGATGCCGTAAATCGCCGTTTTCAGCATCACGCCGCTCATCAGCGCGGAAACCGGCGAGGGCGCGGCCGGATGGGCCTCCGGCAGCCAGATGTGGAGCGGCAGCACGCCTGCCTTGGCGCCGAAGCCGAAAAGCGCCAGCAGGAAGGTCGCGCTGGCCCAGAATGGCGTCAGATGCGCGTGGCGCATGGTGGCGAAGGAATAATCGCCGTGGCCGCCCTGCATCACGCCGAAGCACATCAGGATGGCGATGGCGCCGACATGGGCGACCAGCAAGTAAAGAAAACCGGCGCGGCGTATTTCCGGCACCTTATGGTCGGTGGTGACCAGGAAGTAGGAGGACAGTGCCATGGTTTCCCAGGCCACCATGAACAGGTAGGCGTCGTCGGCGAGGAATACCAGCGCCATGGAAGCGAGGAATACATGGTATTCGAGGCACAGCAGACCCAGCGTGCCGCCTTCCATGGTGCGGAAATAACCCGCCGAATAAAACGAAATGCCTAGGCTGACCGCGCCGAGCAGCAACAGGAAGAAGGCGGACAGCGGGTCCAGGCGCAAATGAAACGGCAGATCGGGCAGGCCAAGCGGCAAAACCGCCACAGAGTCCGGCCCGCTCAGCGCACCTAGGGCCGCCGCCGCCAAGAGCAGCGCAACAGCCGCGCCAGCCGGAAAAACGAAAGCCGTTATCAACTGCGGCTTTCTCTGTAGCGCAAGCCCCAGAAAACCGAGCGCCAGCCAGCAAAGAATGGCTATGGATACTAAATCAATCGGCAAAACGCTTTGCATGCCCGCCTTTTTTAATGGTTTGGGTGAGAAAGTTTTTGGGCTTAAAACAATTTACCGGCCCGACAAACTTCCACCGCTTATCCGTATTTCAACGAGGGGCTTTATGCTAGCAGATTTCGTCGTGCCGAGTGACGATCCTGACCTGCGGAAACGGGGTGGGCGGCTTATTCCAAGTTTGCGCTCGATCCAAGAACAAACCGCAAAAGTAGTTCACCGCGAAGAAAACGCCGTCAGGCCGGCCCGTCCGAGGGTTCGGGTTTCTTTTTGCGAGGCTTTGCGCTTAGACGCCGTTTCAGCAAAAAATGGATTTACATCGCTTTGTGGGGATTTTCGATCATTTCCTGATAAATCAGGCTTTGTATGATGATGCGCTCGTTGGCTTGCAGGTCTTGAAATTCGATGCCATGGCGGATTATGTCGGGCTTGGGCGGATTCGCGTTCCCGCCTGTCAGGATGGCTTTAATCACGGCTCGGATCGACAAATAAGTGTCTATGTCATGCAGATTCACGCGGAAGGCGAGAGTGAGAGCATCGCCATTTTCCCCCAGCGGCTGCTTGGCATCGAGCGCGGCTCCGCTGGCACTCATATTGGCGATAAGGCCTGGAACTTTTTCGCTTTCCTTGCCTGCGCCGCTTTTTTGCACCGCCACGACAATATGGGTTTTGATGCGGGGAGCTTTGCGGACAAGCATCCCTTGAATCTTTTCCGGGAAGGAAAGATGCATGTATTCGTAAGGGATTTTGCACAAGCGCTCGATGGTGCTGGAAAACCCGAACACGTTTTGTCCCGAGAAGGAGCGCATGACAACTTTCTCGCCTTCCCGGAGCTGCAGCCGCAAGCCGTTCACGGTGGTCGGCACGGTCATCAGCAGGCTGGAACCGTTCAGGTAGCCGACCACCTTGACCAGAAAGCGTTCTTGGGTCAATTGGGCAGGCGGCTGGAGCTGCAAGCGGTCGCCCACTTTCAGCTTCATGTCGTCGAAGGTGAATTGAGCGTTTTCCTTTTTAGGCCCGGATGCGCCGAGAGATTCGGCAGGCTCCAGCGGGGCCGCTTCATTCTCCTCGCCGCGATCCTGCGAAACCGGTTCGCCGGCAGCCATATCGTCTGGGGTGATAAGGATCGGATTCATGTGGGCAGCAACTCCTTGTGCTTATCGTTTTTTTGCCATCAAGTATGAAGTAAATGCGCTTCAAATTGACCTCCCCTTACATGGAGGTTTGGCTTATTCACTCGTTTCACGACCTCCCGCTTAGCTGGAGCCGCGCCCGGAAGCAAGACGTCTTGCGCCGCCGGTTTCAGTTCAGGCTCGTGTCAGTTACGAGGAATAAGATGTCGCCACTTCCCAGAATTCACTTAGCAAGGCACGCCCGTTATGAAAATCACCGCATCCGCAAAACCCTGGATTTTCCTGATATCCGCCATCCTTTTAAGCCTCGGCCTGGCATCCTGCGGCGAACCGAAGGACACCCATCCCGGCCAGCCGGTGACCCACCGCAAGCTGGCGTTCAAGCAAATGATCCGCACGCTGGAGCCGATGGGCCTGGAGGTGCGGGGACGCAAGCCTTTCAATGCGGAATTCTTCCTGAAATCGGCATTGGCCTTGCAAGTCCTGGCCAAGAAACCGTGGCCCTATTTCACCCCCGACAGCAACTATCCGCCCACCCGCGCTAGGCCGGAGGTATGGCAGAAAATGGACAAATTCAAGCAGGACCAAGGCGTGCTCGACCAAGCCATCGCCAAACTGGTCGCGGCGGCGAAATCGGGCAATCTCGACACCATCCGCCCGGTCTTCGCCCACGTCCAGGACAGTTGCCAGTCCTGCCATCACGAATTCCGCCATAGTTAAGGAGCCTCTGATTAAGTCGCACGGGGATCGCGTTGCGTCAAAAGCCGGTGGCGGCAAGGCGCGCGACGCCGGTCGTAGCCAGCCTACGAGGCCAAGGAGCGCAACGCCGCAGACGCCGGCTTTTGACACAACCCTTACGGGACTGGGTTTTGCGGGCGCCGGGCGGTGTCGCTCGACGCTTGTGTGGAATGACCACAC
>JAIOJO010000470.1 GCA_019911985.1 Sulfuricellaceae bacterium
TTCGCCGCGCTCTGGCCGACGAGTTGCTATTCGGGCGCTTGGCCCATGGCGGCGCGGTTACGGTCGACATCGATCCGGAAGGGAAAATTTGCCTGCAGTTCGAGGAAACGCCGGAAAGCGAAGTACCCGCCTGAGCCTGCCGATGAATTAAAAAAGCCCCGTACTAAATAGTGCGGGGCTTTTTTGCCTATGGATGGATTTCTTATTCCTTTTTAGTCGGGCAAGTATTCAAGCCCAACAAGGGATAAAGCGGACACCATCCCATCAGGGCCGTTCCCAGCGGCACCAGGCCGATCACGCCGACCCACCATGGCACAATTCCAGCAACCGCTATGCCGATAAGCACCAAGCCGACGACTATGCGCAAAACCTTGTCAACACCACCGACATTATGTTTCATCCTTGCCTCCTCCAACGTTAACGACGAACTAGTTTGTCCATTCTAGCAGGCCTGGAGCGCGTTAGCACAAACCGTACTGCTTGATCTTGCGGTACAAGGTACGCTCGCTGATCCCCATAGCGTCGGCCGCCTTGCGCCGATGGCCTGTATATAGGCGAAGCAATTCCGCAATGTGTTTCGCTTCGACCTCGGCCATGCTGGCGCTGGAAACTATCGTTTCCGTCGCCCGCTGCGCCCTCTCGAAACCGGGCGCCCGTTGCGACGGGCTTTCCAAATACAAATGTTGCGGCATGATTATTCCGTCCACGCTCATGGCCGCCGCCTTTTGCACAATATTGCGCAATTCCCGCACATTACCGGGGAAATCGTATTCCCCGAGCCGAGTTAAAGCGGCCTCGGTAAAGCGGTAATGCCGTTTGCTGTCCGCTGCGGTACGCTTCAAAAACATTTCCGCCAAGGCTCGGATATCCATACGCCGCTCCCGCAATGACGGCAGCGTGACGTCGATTCCCGCCACCCGATAATACAAATCTTTGCGAAAAGCGCCCTGATCGGCCAGCTCCAGCAAATCCCGGTTAGTCGCCGAAAGAATGCGCACATCTGCGTGCAAGGTTTCCTTGCCCCCGACCCGCCTGAACTCCCCCGACTCAAGAACGCGCAGCAGCTTTGCCTGCATGGCGAGTGGAATTTCCCCGATTTCGTCGAGAAATAAAGTTCCACCATCGGACAGCTCGAATAGGCCTTGCTTGCGTCCGAGGCAACCGGTAAACGCCCCCTTCTCGTGACCGAACAGCTCACTCTCGAATAAGCTTTCCGGAATGCTTGCGCAATTTACCGCTAGAAACGGCATGGCCCTACGGGATGAGCGTTTGTGGATGTATTGCGCCGCCAGTTCCTTGCCGACCCCGCTCTCTCCATAGAGCAAAATGGAGGACTCCGATTCGGCCACCCGAGTCAATTTATCCAAACATTCCAGAAAAGCCGGCGAACGGCCAAGCATACGAACCTCTTCGCACTCGACATCGCTGGACGACGCAATGCGGTAAATGACTTCTGCCACATAGGTATGGCCGCCCGAGGTCTGAATCGGGTAGCCTTTGATGCGAACGTGTTCCGGGCGATTCAAGGCATCGAAATGGGTATGCAACACCTGCTGCGGCTGGCCGGATTCGAGCACCTGCTGATAAGGGCAGCTCTCGCCGGCCTGATGGCAAGGGACGGGAGAATGGTGCGACACCTCATGGCAAGCCATCCCGACCACCTGATCAGGGCGCACGCCATAAGCATCGCAGTAAGCCCAATTGGCCGCTGCGATCCGATAGGATGTATCAACCAACACCACCGGATTTTCCTGGATATCGATGAGCGACTGAATTTCCACAGAAACCATAAGCCACCTCTTTATGTCATGCCATATTGTCATGACATAATATCATGCCACATCTCCTTTTATAAAAATATAAATTACTGTTCTCAATGAACATTATTAGGCGCCAGCCTAGCGGCGACAGAAAGCCTGCCATTCTGGCAGGCTGGAATCGGCAGGAAACCCAAAGATAATTTCAACCCATTGATAAATAGCCAATTAAATATATGGAACGGGATTTGCTAGTAGATAAATTACGATCATTGCCGCACGGCCGCCCAAGACTGCAATACAGGCCATTTAGGCTATATATAAGGAGCAACAAATGGTAAATACCAGCTGGAAACTCAAACCCGGAATCTCGATGGACGCCAATGCCGCCAACGAAGTCGCAAAAATTGCTTGCGCCCTAAAGTCGTTGTCGGTTTATACCCAGGCGGTATGCGAAGAAGATACCGAAGATAGCCGCCAACTCAAGCGGATCGTGGACGATGGACTGGAAGCAATGACCCGCGTTTTTGAATGGTAACAACAACTACACGCCCAAACATCTACATAATTTATATAACGGAGACCACACAATGGCACACATTGTCATATTAGGCGCTGGAATCGGCGGCATGCCTGCCGCTTACGAAATGCAGGAAAACATCCGCCCCGGCGACAAGGTAACAGTCATTTCCAATTCTGAAAAATTTTCGTTCACCCCATCCAACCCGTGGGTCGCCGTCAATTGGCGCACGCGGGACGACATCCAATTCCCGATCGCACCCTACTTCGAACGTAAAAACATCGCCTTCATCGCAACCGAAGCCAAGCGCCTCCATCCCGAAGAGAACCGAATCGAGTTGGTCGACGGACGCAGCATCGATTACGATTACTTGATCATTGCAACCGGCCCTCGCTTAGCCTTCGAAGAGATCGAAGGCCTTGGTCCAAACGGACATACCCATTCCATCTGCACCACCGACCATGCCTCGGCAGCCGGAAAATCCTGGGAAGCCTTCATTAAAGACCCCGGCCCCATCGTCGTCGGAGCGGCACCCCTGGCTTCCTGCTTTGGCCCAGCCTATGAGTTCGCCTTCATCATGGACACCGATCTGCGCACGCGCAAAATTCGCAACAAGGTGCCGATCACCTTCGTTTCCTCCGAACCCTATGTCGGCCACCTGGGTTTGGGTGGCGTGGGCGATTCCAAGGGCTTGCTGGAATCCGCCATGCGCGAACGCCATATCAAGTGGATTACCAACGCTAAAATCACTAAAGCGGAATCGGGCAAGTTGTTCGTGACCGAAATGGATGAAAACGGTAGCGAGAAAAAACAACACGAGTTACCGTTTAAATTCGGCATGATTTTACCCGCCTTCAAAGGCGTCGATGCCGTGATCGGCATCGAGGGATTGGCCAATCCACGCGGTTTTATTCTGATAGACGAATACCAGCGCAATCCCAAGTATCAAAACATCTACTCGGCAGGGGTTTGCGTCGCGATTCCTCCGGTAGAGGCAACGCCTGTGCCGACCGGCGCACCCAAAACCGGCTACATGATCGAGACCATGGTTACCGCCGCCGTGCACAACATCCGCAAGGTCTTGGATGGCAAAGCACCGGATCAAAAAGCCACCTGGAATGCCA
>JAIOJO010000471.1 GCA_019911985.1 Sulfuricellaceae bacterium
TTTAAGGCAGCAGTCTTGAAAACTGCCGTAGGGGCGACTCTACCGTGAGTTCGAATCTCACCGCCTCCGCCATCCTATTTCCCCACCCTCCGCAGATTCAGCGTTTCCGTACTATGAATTGTCGCGGTCGGGAAAGCTAACTCGGCGCCGTGAACGCCGGTCTTGCACATGACGTCCAACAAAACGTCTTCCTTGATTTCGTGGAGGTGATCCCGCCGGATTGTCGCGAGCGAGCTGGAGATGGCGGCCGTGACGAGACGCTTGTCAAAGGGTATGTCTTGTCAATAGTATGTCTACCTAGGCGCAGCGTAATGGCCTCATTCTGTGCGAGGGATTCTCATGAGCGATAAATCCACCATACTGCTTGTCGACGACGACGATTTCGCTGCCAAATTGACGGCACAGATACTGTCTGCCGATTACACGCTGCGCCAAGTGAATAACGGCCAGGAGGCGCTGAGGGAGATCGAGGCGTTGCGCCCGGATTTGCTGTTGCTGGATGTCGAAATGCCCGAGCTGTCCGGTTATGAGGTTTGCCGGATATTGCGCGAAGATTCGGCCAATGGCGATTTTCCCATCATCTTTCTTTCGGGCCACGTCAACGATGAAGATCGTCTGGCGGGTTATGAAGCCGGCGGCGACGATTATTTGACCAAGCCCGTTTTCCCGAATGAATTGCGCGCCAAGATCAAGCGTGTGCTGGATGGGTATGCAGAGCGTTGTCGGTTGAAGGATGAGGCCTCCTATAGTTTTTCGACAGCGATGACCGCCATGAGCAACGCGGCGGAAATCGGCACGGTGCTGCAGTTTTTGCGCAACAGCTTCAATTGCCCGGATTACGCGGCGCTGTCGCGCGAGGTGCTGAATGCCTTGGCGGCATACGGTTTCGAGGGCTGCGTACAGATTCGCGGACAGCAGGGCGCGGTGTCTTATGGGATGGATGGCTTGTGCTCGCCGCTGGAAGAATCCGTTCTGAGTAAAATGGCTGGTCAGGGCCGATTGTTCGAGTTTAGTACTCGTATTTCATGCAGTTACGAGCACATTACCATCATAGTGAAAAATGTGGATCGGACGGATGTGGAACGTCAAGGCCGCTTTAGAGACAGCGTTGCCATGCTTGCGGAAGGAGCCGATGCGCGCGTGGCGACGTTGGATAGTAATGCCGCTCTGGCCGCGGAACACGCGGCGCTCGCGAAGCTAGTCGATGGCACTCGGCAAATGTTGCGGGAGATCGACTTGCAGCATCATGAACAGCGCAGGGCGAGCAGCGAGATATTCAACGACTTGCAAAATACCGTCGAATCGCGCTTTCTGACGCTGGGCCTCACCGCCTCGCAGGAAGAGGAGGTCGCGGAAATGTTGCAGAATGCCAAAAATCGGGCTTCAGTACTTTACGATAAAGGGCTGGCTACCGAAGCGCTAATGTCGAATCTTCTCTTGCAACTCAACAAGTCGAGCAATTGATTTTCCCTTTGCCTTCGGCTGATTTGGGCGTCTTGCGGCGGCTCTCCTTGAGCGTAACATCTTAGAAGCTGTTTTAATAAATCCTGAACCCGCGCCGGCGGCAAGCGGGTTTCAGGGCGCGACGCGCACCCTAAAGGGCACAAGGGACGCGCGGTTTGCTTATTCCAAACAAGCGGCCCGCAACGAAGCCCTGGAGCCCGCTTGCCGCCGGCGCGGGCTCGGAATTTATTAAAACAGTTTCTTAAGCCGGGCTTCTGTTTCTTAGCGCCATCCTTTTCTCTAGAATGGGGGATTGCCCACTCGCTTCGGATGCCAAAGTGCCCGTATACAAGTTCGTTTGGTTTGCCGGTGGCGTAGCATGATGACCGCGGTCCGGCGCATGGCGGCGTTGTCCATCGGCGCGTCCATTCTGACTTTAGTCCTCAAGTTCGGCGCCTATTACCTTACCGGGTCGGTCAGCCTGCTGTCCGACGCCGCCGAGTCCTTGGTGAATTTGACGGCGGGCTTGGTGGCTTTCGCAGCGTTGACCGTTGCCGCTCGGCCCGCCGACGCTTCCCATGCCTACGGGCACGATAAAGCCGAATATTTTTCCAGCGCCACGGAAGGCGGCTTGATTTTAATTGCGGCCGTATCGATCATTTATGCGGCCGTCGAACGCTTTATCCATCCCGCGCCGCTCAGCCAGTTGGGCGTCGGCCTGGCGATTTCATTAATGGCGGCGGCTGTGAACTACGGCGTGGCGCGCGTCATGCTGCTTGTGGCGCGGCAACACGACAGCATTACCGTGGAAGCCGATGCGCGCCATTTGATGACGGATGTGTGGACGTCGGTCGGCGTGGTGGGCGGCTTGGCGGTCGTGATGTTCGCTCCGCCTAGCTGGCAGGTTCTCGATCCGCTGATGGCTGTTGCCGTGGGTTTGAATATTGTCCGTACCGGCTTCGACTTGCTGCGGCGTTCCTGGCGGGGTTTAATGGACGAATCGCTGCCGGCAGATGAATTGGCTTTGATTGAGGCGGCCATCAAGGAGGCTCTGCCGCCTGTGGCGACGTTTCACGATTTGCGCACACGCAAGTCTGGCCCGCGCCGCTTCATCGAATGCCACGTCCTGGTGCCGGGCGCCATTACGGTTAGCCGGTCACATGCCTTGTGCGACGCTATCGAGGCGGCTATTGCGGCGAGATTACGGAATACGTCCGTTACTATCCATGTCGAGCCGATGGAAGAGCATCCGCCGGCCTGATCGGGGTATATGGCCTGGGCATTCGGGTAGCCGATGGCGCACTGGGGCGCCGCATTTCGAGATCAAGGGCGAGTGGCGTCGGCCCAATTGTTCGGCGTTTCGTAGAGGCGAACCTGTTGCAGGCGCAGTTGGTTGCCAAACGTATCCTGGTAGGCTCGATCCAGCCGGCTAAAAGCGATGGCGGCCAAGTTTTCCGCCGTGGGCACGGCGTCGAGGACGACTGTTTTATGCCCGGAGAGCGTGCCGAGAAAATCTTTGACGGCGTGGTCGCCTGAGTAGACCAGGAAGGCGTGATCCCAGGCGTCGACGATGGTATTCTGGGCAATGGTTTTAACTTCGCTGAAATCCATCACCATGCCTTCCTCGGAGGCGCCCGGCGTGGCGATGACTTGGCCCGACAGCGTAATCTCGATGGCGTAGCGGTGGCCATGCAAATGCTTGCACTGGCTCGTGTGGTTGGGAATGCGATGACCAGCGTCGAATTCGAGTCTACGGGTGATGAGCATGGTTTTGAGGGGGTGGCTAAGTTCGCCCGGATTATAGCATTGATGGATGGTAGAGGCGTTCCGTGTCGATTTTATTGACTTCCTATGACCACAGCCGCGCCGCGGCGGGGTTGACTTATGTTTACCCGGTCGTGTCGCGGCGCGCCGGCGGCGTGTCGGTGGGCATTAATCTTAACCCGAATAACGCTTGCAATTGGCGCTGTGTGTATTGTCAGGTTCCCGATCTAGTGCGGGGCAGCGCGCCGGCTGTGGACATGGGGCGTCTGGAAGATGAACTGCGCGGACTGCTCCAAGATATTCTCCAGGGCGACTTCATGGCCCGGCGCGTGGCTCCCGAGGCCCGGCGCTTGAGCGATATTGCCTTGTCCGGCAACGGCGAGCCGACCAGCGCGCAAGAGTTCGATGAGGTGGTCGACTTGCTGGGGAAGGTGATGGCGGAGTTCGATTTGACCGGCAAGATCAAGCTGGTGTTGATTACCAATGGCAGCCTGATCCGTCGTCAGGCCGTGCAGCAAGGCTTACGCCGTATGGCCGCGCTTAACGGCGAGGTGTGGTTCAAGCTGGACAGCGCCACGGAGGCGGGGAGGCGGCGGATTAACGGCACGCGGATGGCTATGGCGCGGGTGAGGGAGAATGCCGCATTGGCCGCGTCTTTGTGCCCGACTTGGCTGCAAACCTGTATGTTCGCGTGGGACGGACAGGCCCCCTCGGAAGCCGAGCAGCAAGCCTACTTGGCGTGCGTGACGGAGTTGCGGCGGCAGCCGGCGCCTTTGCGGGGCGTGCTGCTGTATAGTTTGGCGCGGCCGTCTATGCAAGCCGAGGCGCCGCATTTGTCGGCGCTAGAGCCCGATTGGATGGAAAGCTTCGCAGCGAAAATCGAGCGCTTGGGCGTGCCCGTCAAGCTGAGCCTTTAGA
>JAIOJO010000472.1 GCA_019911985.1 Sulfuricellaceae bacterium
GGCCATCAGCACGACTTGACGCGCTCGGCCGCAGGCTTTGCGGATCGCCCTTTCGTCGGGCAAGCCGACATCGATCCACAGATCGATGGCGCCGGTGGGGTCTTTTTGCCACAAGTCCGGCTCGTCGTCGGCAGAAAGCCCTTTACCGAAAGCCAGATTTTCGTCGGCGTACAACGCAAAGGCCAACACCCGCACCATGATGCGCTCGTCGGTTTCCGAAGGATGCTGGGCTATCGTCAAGGCATGGTTATGGTAATAAGCCCTATCCATATCCGCAATCTGCAGATCGGCTTTAATGATGGTCGATTTAATAGCCATACGGTCTACGCCATGCGATCTAGGGCTGAAGCGAAGGGATTAACGGGGACAAGCGGGCGCAATCCGTCTAGCGGGCATAGACACGCTAACATACGCTCACCCCGGCTTCGCCAGCCACCATCTCGCCGATTTCAGAGGCGAACTCGAAGCCCTGGCGATGGAAAATCTCCAGCACTTGGGAAACCGCGCCGGGCGCGCACGCAACCAGCAATCCGCCGCTGGTTTGCGGATCGCAGAGCAAGTTTTTCCGCCACGGCGGCAAGCCCTCGGGCAAGGCTACCTCGTGACCGTAACTCAGCCAATTACGCTCGGAGGCGCCGGGGGCAAACCCTTGTTTCGCCAGCTCCAATGCCTCGGGCAGGACCGGCAAGCGTTCGACATCGATTTTCGCCGCCAAGCGCGACCCGCGGCAGATTTCCAGCAAATGGCCGAGCAGGCCGAATCCGGTCACGTCGGTCAGGGCATGTACATCGGGCAAATCCGCCAAGGTTTTCCCCGGCGTATTGAGCTGGGTGGTGCTGGCCACCATGCGTTTCAGGCCGCCCTCCGTCAAGGCTTCCTTTTTGAGCGCGGCGCTCATAATGCCGATGCCCAGGCCCTTGCCGAGAATCAGCTTATCGCCGGCTTGCGCCCGGTCGTTGCGCTGCACTTTATCGGGATGCACCACGCCCAATACCACCAGGCCGTAAATCGGTTCCGGCGAATCGATGGAATGTCCACCGGCCAAAGGTATGCCGGCTTGGGCGCAAACCGTCTCGCCGCCCTTGAGGATGTTTTTCATCACCGCTATCGGCAGCTTGTCGATCGGCATGCCGACGATAGCCAAGGCCAAAATCGGCTGCGCGCCCATGGCGTAGATGTCGGAAATGGCGTTAGTCGCGGCGATGCGGCCAAAATCGAAGGGATCGTCCACTATCGGCATAAAAAAGTCGGTCGTGGCGACTATCGCCTGGCTGTCGTTGAGACGGTACACGGCCGCATCGTCCGACGACTCCGCGCCCACCAGCAAATCGGGGAAAACCGCGGCGGGCATATCCGCCAGCAGTTCGCGCAATATCGACGGCGCAATCTTGCAGCCGCAGCCGCCTCCATGTGAAAACTGGGTTAGTTTGATCTGTCTATCCACGTATAATGTCCGAGTTTACAATTGAATTGTTCGCCGGCCGCGACGCCTCACGGCAAATCGGGCGGCAAGCCGGACGCTGATCCGGGACGGTTCGCTAACGGCATTTCCCCCTGAGATTCGGCAATCCAGCATGAGCGCGGCAACCCTAGCACAACTCGACCAGTTTGACGACATTATCGACGTTCGCACCCCGAGCGAATTCCTGGATGACCATGTTCCCGGCGCGATCAACCGTCCGGTGCTATCCGACGAAGAGCGGGTGCGCGTCGGCACGATGTACAAGCAGGAATCGTCCTTCGCCGCGAAAAAAACCGGCGCGGCCCTGGTGGCGCGCAACATCGCCGATCATCTGGAAGTCCATTTCAGCGATAAACCGAAAGACTGGCACCCGCTGGTCTACTGCTGGCGCGGCGGCAACCGTAGCGGATCGCTCGTCCACATCTTGGCGAAAATCGGCTGGAAAGCCGAGCAATTGGACGGCGGCTACAAGGCCTATCGGCGCGCGGTGCTGGAACAACTGGAAACCCTGCCCGCGAACTTCCGTTACCGGGTCATCTGCGGCCCCACCGGTTCCGCTAAAAGTGGTTTATTGCAGGCTTTAGAACAGCAAGGCGCGCAGGTGCTCGACCTGGAAGGCTTGGCGGTGCACCGCGGCTCCATCTTGGGCAGCGTGCCGGATCAAGCCCAGCCGTCGCAAAAACTGTTCGAGAGCCAACTGTGGCATCGCTTGCGCCGCTTTAATCCGGAACGCCCTGTCTTCGTCGAGGCGGAAAGCAAAAAAATCGGCAATGTGCGTGCGCCGGACACGCTGTTGGCCGCAATGTGGCAGAGCGAATGCGTCCGCATCGACGCCTCCCCGGCGGCGCGCCTGGCCTACCTGAAGCAGGAATACCGGCACTTCCTGGAACAGCCGGAACTCCTGATCGGCAAATTCGATTTCCTCGTCGGCCTGCACGGCCACGAACGCATCGCCCGTTGGAAGGCGCTGGCCCTGGCACACGATTGGGATACCCTGGTGCCCGAATTGCTGGCCCAGCATTACGACCCGGCCTACAGCCGTTCCACGCACAAGCATTATCCCCGCTTGGAGCACGGAATCCGGCTTTCGGTTGACGACTTGGCGGCCGAAATGCTGGATGAAATGGCGCGGCGGATTCTAGCGCCCTAGTGCAAGGGGCATTTAAGGAGCCTCTGATTAAGTCGCACGGGGATCGCGTTGCGTCAAAAGCCGGAGGCTGCAAGGCGCGCGACGCCGGTCGTAGCCAGCCTACGATGCCCAGGAGCGCAACGCCGCAGACGCCGGCTTTTGACACAACCCTTACGGGACGGGGTTTTGCGGGCGCCGGGCGGTGTCGCTCGACGCTTGTGTGGAATGACCACACCGCGCGTCTCGCTTCGTGCCCAGCATCCCGCAAAACC
>JAIOJO010000473.1 GCA_019911985.1 Sulfuricellaceae bacterium
ATTCTGGGCGGCATGCCCTACCCGCTGCAAAACAAGCTGCTGTCACAGCCGATTGAAATCCTGGTCGCCACCCCCGGCCGCCTGATCGACCACCTGAAAAGCGGCCGCATCGATTTCTCGCGCCTGGAAATGATCGTACTGGACGAAGCCGACCGCATGCTGGACATGGGCTTCATCGACGACGTGGAAACGATTACCGCCGCCACCCCGGCCAGCCGCCAGACCCTGCTGTTTTCCGCCACCTTCGAAGGCTCCATCGCCAAACTGGCGCAGCGCTTGCTGAAAGACCCGAAGCGCATCCAAACCGCCAGTCAGCAAGCCCGCCACGAAAACATCGAGCAGCGCCTGCACTTTGCCGACGACATGGCGCACAAAAACAAATTGCTTGAGCACTTCCTGGCCGATGTCGATCTCACCCAAGCCATTGTCTTCACCTCCACCAAACGCGACGCCGACGAACTGGCCGAGCGCCTATTCGCTCAAGGCCACGAAGCCGCTGCACTGCATGGCGACATGAGCCAGCGCGAGCGCAACCGCACGCTAACCCAAATGCGCCGCGGCGCGATCCGGGTGCTGGTCGCGACCGACGTAGCCGCTCGCGGCATCGACGTCGCGGGCATCAGCCACGTCTTCAACTACGATCTGCCGAAGTTCGCCGAAGACTACGTCCACCGTATCGGCCGTACCGGCCGCGCCGGCGCCACCGGCATCGCCGTATCCTTTGCCTCGCAGCGCGACCACATGCACTTGAAGCGCATCGAACGCTTCATCGGCCTGGATATTCCTCAGCACACCATCCCCGGCATGGAACCGAAGCGCCAAGCGCGCCCGTCCTCCCCGGCTCCATACAAGGGCAAACGTCCTGGTGGCTTCGGTGACTCGCGCCGTCCCGGCGGCAACGGCGACCGCGGCCGCGGCAGCCACCCCGGCCAGCACCCGGCCAACTCACCCGAGTACAAGCGCGCCCATCCGGCCGGCGGTTACCGCGACGGCAACAAGGCGGGCGGCGCCCGTTCCGGCGCAGCCCGCAAGCCCGGCGGCACTCCTCGCTAAGCACGGGCATAAGCGGCCACAGCTTCCCAAGCTGTATGGCCGCCGATTAAAAAGGGCCGACGAATGTCGGCCCTTTTTAATCGGCGCTCGCGGCCCGTACCCGTATTTACGGACAAGAAGCACACTCCAATCGCAGCGAAAAAGCGCCTTAAAGCGGCTCACGCATGCATCCGCGCTATGGTAAATTTAGGGGTCTTATGGAGGCTATCATGCATATTCCCGATTTTTCCATCTCCCGCCTGCCGCGCATCGAATTCGGCAACGGCAGCCGCCGCAAACTGCCCGGCCTATTGGCCCGATATGGCAAGCGCCTCCTTGTCGTCACCGGCGGCAAGCGCTTCCGCGACTCGCTCCATTGGCAAGAACTGAGCGAGGAATTGCTGCGGCAGGGCTTCTCCTGGGAAAACTTCGCGGTGAACGGAGAACCCTCGCCGCAATTGGTCGACCAGGCGGTGCAGGATTTGCGCAACACCGGAATCGAAGTCGTACTGGCCATCGGCGGCGGCAGCGTATTGGACGCCGCCAAGGCCATCGCCGGCTTGCTCAAGCCGGGGAATTCGGTCATGGACCACCTGGAAGGGGTCGGGCCCGAGCACCCCTACCGCGGCCCGTCCACGCCCTTCATCGCCGTGCCGACGACCGCCGGAACCGGGTCGGAAGCCACCAAGAACGCGGTGCTCAGCGTGCAGGGCGACGGCGGCTACAAAAAATCCTTCCGCGACGAGCAATTGGTTCCCGAGTACGCAGTGCTCGACCCCGAATTACTGGAATCCTGTCCGCCCGCCCTGATTGCCGCCAACGGTATGGATGCGCTGACCCAATTGCTGGAATCCTTCGTGTCCACCCGCGCCAACCCCTTCACCGACGCGCTCGCCCTCTCGGGTATAACGGCCGTGCGCGACGGCTTTTTCGACTGGGTCGAAAACGGCCCGGACGCGGCGGCGGGGCGCGAAAAGATGGCTTATGCCGCGCTCCTGTCGGGCATCACGCTGGCCCAAGCAGGGCTAGGTTCGGTGCACGGGCTGGCGGCGCCTCTCGGCGCCTTTTTCCCCATTCCCCACGGCGTAGCCTGCGGTACGCTGCTGGCGACGGCCACCCAGATCAATATCGACCTCATGGAAGCACGCGAACCGGACAACCCGGCGCTGAAGAAATACGCCCAGCTCGGGCGTCTGTTCCGCGGCCGCACCCACGTAGAAGAAGTCGGCGCGCGGGTATTCCTGGTGCATACGCTCAAGGAGTGGAGCCGGCGCCTCAATCTGCCCCGCCTGGGCGAATTCGGCATCGGCGCAGCGGATGTAGATCGCGTCGTTGCCCACTGCCGTGGCAGCAGCATGAA
>JAIOJO010000046.1 GCA_019911985.1 Sulfuricellaceae bacterium
TGGAATAGTTTGTCTTCGACCTTGATCATTCGAAAGCCCTCCACATTTTAAATGCATCGCCCATAAGGCCGAACAGCGAACGCTTGCCGACGAAATTGCGGCGGATTTCGCGTTCCTTGGTTTTTTTGTCCACGCCGTCCACGGTCAGCATGGAATGCGCGGCGCCGTTGAGCAGCTCCGGGTAAGTGGTAAAGAACTGCGGGTTTTTATGCAGAATTTGCGGCAGATTCTTGTATTTTTTCAAGTCCTTGATCACGAAGCTGCTGTCGAGCTTTTCGCGGTAAAGACCTAGATTGGCGCTGCTCATGGCTTTGCCGTCGGCCTTCAGCTCGATGACCGTTTCCGCCGCCAAGCGGCCCGAGGTCATCGCCAGATTGGAGCCTTCGCGGTGGACGGCGTTCACGAACATCGCCGCATCGCCGACCATCATCCAGCCGTCGCCGAAAATCTGCGGGATGGCCTTGTAGCCGCCTTCCGGGATCAAGTGCGCGGTGTATTCCTTCATTTCGCCGCCGGCGATGATGGGCTGGATGGCCGGGTGTTTTTTCATGTGCTCCAGCAGCGCATAGGGCGTGGTTTTTTGTTCGCGGAAGTCGGACAGCATGCAGCCCACGCCGATCGTGATGGATTCCTTGTTGGTGTAGAGGAAGCCGGTTCCCATCATGCCTTGGGTGATTTTCCCCACCATCTCGATCACCACGCCTTGGTCGCCGGTGATGTTGAAGCGCTCCTCGACCTTTTCCTGCGGCAGGAAATGGATTTCCTTGACCGCCAGCGCGACGTCCTTGGGGTCGAGTTCCGCGTGGAAACCGGCCTTCTTGGCGAGCAGCGAATTCACCCCGTCCGCCAGCACCACGATGTCGGCATAGATCGAACCGCCTTCGCGGTCGGTTTGCACGCCGATCACGCGCTTGCCGTCGAGCAGCAGGTCGGTGACGGTGGTTTCGCATACCAGCAAGGCGCCCGCTTCCTGCACCTTGCCCGAGAACCACTTGTCGAACTGGGCGCGGATGATGGTGTAGCGGTTGTAGGGCGGCTTGTTGAAGTCGTTGGAACGGTAGGTGGAGCCGATATAGGATTCGTCGTCCAGCACCCACATTTGCTGTTCCACGATATGGCGCTCCAGCGGGGCGTCCTCGCGGAAATCGGGAATGATCTGCTCCAGCGCGTCCGAATAAAGGATGGCGCCCTGCACGTTTTTCGAGCCGGAGTATTCGCCCCGCTCCAATTGCAGCACCTTGAGGCCGGCCTTGGCCAGGGTGTAGGCCGCCGCATTGCCGGAGGGGCCGCCGCCGACCACGATTGCGTCGAATTTTTCGTCCATGTTGTTCTCCTTGCTAGTCCATCTCCACCGAGCAGCCGGTGGAGCAGGGGGTTGTCTTTAGCCTGCCAGTTTCGCGGTCGCGAGGTGCTGGCGGAACGCCTCGGTGAGCGCCGGCAAGATGGTCATCGCATTGCCGACGATGCCGTAAGTGGCGAAATCGAAAATCGGCGCGTTCGGGTCGCTGTTGATGGCGATGATCACGTCCGAGGCTTCCATGCCGACGCGGTGCTGCACCGCGCCGGAAATGCCCGCCGCGATATACAGCTTGGGGCGCACCGTCTTGCCCGATTGCCCGACTTGGCGGTCGGCTTCCACCCAGCCGTCCTGCACCAGCGGCCGGGTGGCGCCGACTTCGGCGCCGAGAACCTTGGCCAGTTCCCAGATGAGGTGGAAGTTTTCCGGTTTTTTCAGCCCGCGCCCGCCCGCCACGATGATGTCGGCAAAGGCCAGTTGCGGTTTGTCTTGCAGATTGTCGGGTATGAATTCCAGCACTTTGGTGATGATGGATGCCTCCACTATGCCCAAGGGATGTTCGACGATGCGGCCGCTGCGGCTTTCGTCGCGCTCCGGCATGGCCATCACGCGCGGCCGTACCGTCGCCATTTGCGGCCGGTAGTTGAGGGTCACGATGGTGCACAGCAGGCTGCCGCCGAAGGTCGGGCGGGTCGCGGCCAGGCTGCGGTTTTCCGGGTCGATGGCGAGTTCGGTGCAGTCGGCGGTCAGCCCCGTCTGCAGCGTGGTGGCGACGCTGCCCGCCAAGTCGCGGCCCTGGGTGGTCGCGCCCAGCAGAAGAATTTCCGGCTGGTAGCGGTTGACCAAGTCGGTCAAGCCCTTGGTGAAGGGCTCGTTGCGGTAGTCCTTCAGCAGCTCGTCTTCCATCAGGTAGCACAGGTCGGCGCCGTGGCGGAAGGCTTCCGCGCAGAAGCTGCGGCTCATGTCGCCCGGCGTGCCCAAAACCACGCCAGCCAGTTCCACGCCCAGCTTGTCGGCCAGCTTGCGGCCCTCGCCCAGCAGTTCCCAGGAAACCGTATGCACTTTCCCCCGCTCGTGTTCGATGAACACCCAGACGCCTTTATAGGCGGCCAAGGCCGGGTCTAGTTCGAATTTCCGACGGCCCGCCGGCTTTTTGGGGGCTTGACTCGTTTCGTTGGCGTCGCTCATGGTAATTCCTTTTCTCAATAAGCCTTAGTTAGCCGATTTGCCGATTTCGCGCTGCAACTGGGGATGCTGGGTGAACATCTTGGCCAGCAAGGTTACGGCGAGGTCCTTCGGCTGGTTGCTCTCGGTGTCGATGATTTCGGCCTTGACCGTTTTCGCCGTCGGCGCGAACACTTTGCTGACGATGGTGGGCGAACCCTTCAGGCCGGTTTTGGTGATGTCCTCGATGCCGGCGCCGTCCTTGTCCCAGACCTTGAGCGGGTAGCGCGCGGCGCGGAACATATTCGCCATGGTGGCGAAGCGCATTTCGTTATTGCCTTCGAGCACGGTGACCAGGCAAGGCAGCTTGGTGCGCAGCACTTGTACGCCGCCTTCGGCGCGGCGTTCCACGGTGATTTCCCGGTTTTCCATGTCCAGCGCCGGTATGCTGGAAACGTAGGTCAGCAATTGCATGTCGAGCCGCTTGGCGATGCCCGGCCCGACCTGGGCGGTGTCGCCATCTATGGTTTGCTTGCCCGCGAACACCATGTCCACCGGCATGTCCTTCTGGATTTGGCGTATCGCCGAAGCCAAGGCGTAGCTGGTGGCGAGGGTATCCGATCCGGCGAAAACGCGGTCGGTGACCAGGATCGCATCGTCGGCGCCGAAGGAAATGGCTTTGCGCAACGCGGCTTCCGCCTGGGGCGGCCCCATCGACAGCACGGTTACGCGCCCGCCGTATTTGTCCTTGAGGCGCAGCGCTTCTTCCAGCGAATACAAATCGTAGGGATTGACGATGGCCGGGACGCCCTGGCGCATGATGGTGTTGGTCACCGGATGTACCCGGATTTGGGCGCTGTCCGGCACTTGTTTGATGCAAACGACGATGTGCATGGTTGTTCTCCTATAGGCCCTTGTGCGAAGGCAGCGTGGTGCGCAGCTTATCCAGCGGGATGCTTTGACCGTCCTGGTCCTGGAATACCTTGAAGACTTTTTCCTGCGCCGCCGAGGAATTCACGAAATCGCCGTAGGCGCGGGCCAGCAGTTCCTTGCAGGTATCCCATAAGGCGGTGTCGTCCATCGTGGAGGTGCCCGGCGTCTTGCGCAGGTATTGGTTGAAGCGCTTCAGGATGTGCAGGCGGTTGACGTGCACCACGGCCTGGTCGTATTCGACGGAGAAGAAATCGAGGAATTCTTCCGCCGCCGACAGCGCGCTCATTTTATTAATCAAATCGCTCATCATTTTCTCCGCTCAGGTCAGTGGTTGGTTCGTCCCTTGGGCTTCGTCCGTTGCGTGGACGGTCCGCAGAGATCGGTAGTGCAAAGGTCGCAGTCGCTGGACGGCTCCAATTGGGGTGAAAGTTCGGCGAGGCGAGCTTCGAGTTCGGCGATGCGCTCCAGCATGCAGGAAATCGCCTTGCCGACCGGGTCAGGCATCAAATGGTGGTCCAGGTCGATGCCGTGCCGGGTGATGCGCCTATGCTCGACCGGCAGCACCACGCGGCCGGGTATGCCGACCACGGTCATGTCGCCGGGAACGTCCTGGATCACCACCGAGTTCGCGCCGATACGGGCGTTTCTGCCGACGCTGATGGGGCCGAGTATCTTGGCACCGGCGCCGACCACCACGCCGTTTTCCAGCGTCGGGTGGCGCTTGCCCGGATTCCACGAGACGCCGCCCAGCGTGACGCCGTGGTAGAGCGTCACGTCGTCGCCGATTTCGGCGGTTTCGCCGATCACCACGCCGCAGCCGTGGTCGATAAAGAGGCGACGGCCGATGGCCGCGCCCGGATGGATGTCGATCTGGGTCAGGAAGCGCGCCAGGTAACTCAGAAAACGCGCCGTCGAGCGCCAGCCGCGCTGCCACAATCCATAGGCCAGGCGGTGGGCGAAGAGGGCATGGATGCCGGGGTAGGTGAAGAACACTTCCCAGCGGTTGCGCGCCGCCGGGTCGCGCTCGAAGACGCAGGCCATATCTTCCCGCAACAGGCCGAACAGGCTAGGGCGGCTGGCGGCTAGGGCGCTTATTTCGTCGCGGGCGATGGAGTCCATTGTCGTTCCTGTCTCAGGAGTGGACCGCTTGGCAAGGCGCGGTTTCCAAATAAAAGCGTTCGAGTTCGGTCGAGCCGGGCGTGTGCTTGGTCAGCATGGCGTAGTCGCGGATGCGGTCCAGAATGGCTTTGGCGTGAAACTCGGAGAGCGCGATGCCGAGGTCGGCATAGGCCTTCATCACGGCCTTGGTGCCCGAGTGCTTGCCCAGCACCAGGCGATGTTCGCGCCCCACTTCCGCCGGGGCGAAATTTTCGTAGTTGGCCCTATGCTTGATCAGCCCATCCACGTGGATGCCCGCTTCGTGGGTGAAAACGCCGTCGCCGACGATGCTCTTGTTGGCGGACACGGGGCGCCCCGAGGCGGCCGCAACGAGACTGGATATTTCCGGGAACTGGCGGGTATCGATCCCGGTTTCGATGCCGTACAAGTGGCGCAATCCCATCACGGCCTCTTCCAGCGGGGCGTTGCCGGCGCGTTCGCCGAGACCGTTGACGGTGGTATTGATATGGGTCGCGCCGCCGATGACCGCGGCCAGGGTATTCGCGGTCGCCAAACCGAGGTCGTCGTGGGCATGCATTTCGATTTCGATGTCCAGCGCCTCGTCGAGGCGGCGGATGCGGCTGAAGGTCGTGAAGGGGTCGAGAAGCCCCAAGGTGTCGGCAAAGCGGAAGCGGCGCGCGCCCGCCGCTTGCGCCGCTTCCGCCACTTGCAAGAGAAAGTCCGGATCGGCGCGGGAGGCGTCTTCGCCGCCGACGCAAACTTCCAGGCCTAAATCCCGTGCGTCGGAAACGTAGCGGGCTATCGTCGCCAGCACCCATTGCCGGTCCCGGTTGATTTTGTGCTGGATATGCAGGTCGGACACCGGAATGGAGAGGTTGACGATATGCGCGCCGCATTGCGCCGCCGCGGCCAAGTCTTCGCTGCGCATCCGTCCCCACACCATCAGGCTGGCGGGCAGGCCCAGCGCGGCAATCGCGGCGATGGTTTCGCGCTCTTCGCGGCCCATGATCGGGATGCCGACTTCCAGTTCGGGAACGCCGGCCGCGCACAAGGCGCGGGCAATGGAAATTTTCTCTTCCGCGGTAAACGTCACTCCGGCGGTTTGTTCCCCGTCCCGGAGCGTCGTGTCGTTAATAATCGCTGTGAGTGCCATCGCAACCGCCTACAAAATTGATTCTCGATTATCCTTCAGCAATTCCCGTTCCAGCCGTGTGATTATTTGTTTTAACATTAGAAATCATGAATATACAAAATTTACGGAAGAGGTGGACTCGGCGCGGCAGGGCGATTGTTGGACTTTGTAGGGTTTGCGACAGGGGCGGGATGAGAAGGAAATGGGCCGTAGGAGCGGACTCTTGGACGCGAATTCGGGATTTGGCGCAAGGTGTCGCGGCCAGGAGGCCGCTCCTACGGGAAAGGAATCAGCCTTCCTTGATCATATTGACGGTGTAGCGGGGGATTTCGATCAGCAAGTCGTGCTCCGCCACCCTCACTTGGCACGCTAGGCGCGACGCGGGTTCCAAGCCCCACGCCTTGTCCAGCAGATCGTCCTCGATTTCCTCCGAGGGCGCGAGGGTATTGAGCCCCTCGCGCACGATGACGTGGCAGGTGGTGCAGGCGCAGGACATTTCGCAGGCATGCTCGATGTGGATGCCGTTTTGGCACAGCGTGTCGCACAGCGACAGGCCCGGCTTGGCGTCCAGGACTCGGCCCTTGGGGCAGAGTTCGGGGTGGGGCAGCACGGTGATTTTGGGCATGGGGTTTTTCTCGGGGCTCGTTAATGAATAATTTGGACATACGTTGCCGCGTATTCGGGATGGCCGCAAGCCTTGCAACGCCGCAGACGCCCGAATACGCCGCAACCCTTCGGGTTGGGGCCGCTTTGGGCGCAGGCCACACCCGCAAGGGGTGGGCCAGGGTTGTAAAGCTGCTGAAGCGGCAACAACCCTGCTCAGGCGCAAGACGCGCGGTTGTGCTATCCGCAACAAGCGGTTTGTAACGCCAGGATGCGCCCAAAGCGGCCCCAGCGTATGCCCAAATTATTCATTAACGAGTCCTAAGAAGCGGCTATTTCTTCGAGTTTTTGCCCGGTCAGCGCGTGTTTGATGCTGGCGTTCATGCGGCGTCCGGCAAACTCGGTGCTGGCCTGGTTGAGCTCATCCACGGCGAGCTTGATGGCGAGGTGGTCGCTTTGCTCCAGCGTTCGGCGCAGCCGCGCGATGGCTTCTTCGATGACGTTCCGCTCGGATTCGGACAGCAGGCTGGCGCCGTCCTGTTCCAGCGCGTGTTCGGTGGCTTCGAGCTGGAAGCGGGCTTCAACCTGCTGCTCCTTCAGCGCGCGGGCCAGCAGATCCTCCTTGGCGTGGAGGTAGGAGTCCGTCAGCATGCGCGCGATGTCGTCGTCGCCCAGGCCGTAGGACGGCTTGACTTCGACCGACGCTTCCACGCCGCTCGACAGCTCCCGCGCGGAGACCGAGAGCAGGCCGTCCGCATCCACCTGGAAGGTCACACGGATGCGCGCCGAACTCGCCACCATGGGTGGGATGCCGCGTAGTTCGAAGCGCGCCAGCGAGCGGCAGTCGGATACCAATTCGCGCTCGCCTTGCACCACGTGGAAGCTCATCGCGGTCTGTCCGTCCTTGAAGGTGGTGAAGTCCTGGGCGCGCGCCGCCGGGATGGTGGAGTTGCGCGGGATGATTTTTTCGGTGAGGCCGCCCATGGTCTCGATTCCCAGCGAGAGCGGAATCACGTCCAGCAGCAGCCAGTCGTCGGCCGCGCGGTTTCCGGCCAATACGTCCGCCTGCATCGCGGCGCCGAGGGCCACGACTTTGTCCGGGTCGAGGTCGTTGAGGGGTTCGCGCTGGAAATAATTCGCGACCGCGCGCTGGATATGGGGCATGCGCGTGGCGCCGCCGACCATCACCACGCCCTGGATGTCCGCAATGCCCAGACCGGCGTCGCGCAGGGCTTTGCGGGTGGGACTCAGGGTTTTTTGCACCAGGTCCTGCGTCATTGCGGCAAACGAATCGGCGCTCAGCAGCAGATCGATATGCTCGCCGCTGCTCAAGTCCGACTGGATTCGTACTTCCGGGACATCGGTCAGGGTCTCCTTGGCGCGGCGCGCATGGGTCAGCAGCATGCGCATATCGTGGGCGCCGGGTTCGGGTAGTTGCGCCTGTTGCAGAATCCAGCGGTAGATGCTCTGATCGAAATCGTCGCCGCCCATGGCCGAATCGCCACTGGTGGCGAGCACTTCGAACACCCCCCGGGACAATTTGAGGATGGAAATATCGAAGGTTCCGCCGCCCAGGTCGTACACGGCGTAGATGCCTTCCGATGCGTTTTCCAATCCGTAAGCGATCGCGGCGGCGGTGGGTTCGTTGAGCAGGCGCAAGACGTTGATGCCGGCCAGCTTGGCCGCGTCCTTGGTGGCTTGGCGCTGGGCGTCGTCGAAATAGGCCGGAACCGTGATGACCGCCCCGCGCAGTTCGCCGCCCAGCGACAACTCGGCGCGCTGGCGCAGGGTTTTCAGCACTTCAGCCGACACTTCCACCGGGCTTTTT
>JAIOJO010000474.1 GCA_019911985.1 Sulfuricellaceae bacterium
GGATAGGACAAGGCCCCAATCGGGTTTGGCAGGAAACGATCCGCAAGGATTCCAGCCGCGCCCTCGATTCCCTCGACGGTTACCCGCCCGACTGGAAACGGGGAGAGTGTGTTTATCGGTCTATTGAACCGAATTGGTTAATCAGAATGTGCAGAGGTTAATTTTTAATCTTCAAGGAGGAAACACCATGACTATCAGCGTAGCGTATTTCACCAACAACACGATTAACCGGAACTACGATGCCCGAGCATTTGGGTATATTGCTGAGCCCAACATAATTCAGCCAGCAATACTCAATGCCGCCCAAAGCCTCGGCATCTCCGCTGCCGCCATTGCCGGCGCCATGGCCGAGGAAAACCATGCCTATCTGCAAGAGGAGACTTTGCAAAAAGGGCTGGATTTTTATGCCAAGTCCAACGCCAGCCCACAGGCCTTCTTATCGGATGTAACCCAATACGGCCTGGTATTTGCGCTGGCCAAGCTTCCCGTCAACTTCGCCTTAGGCAACCGAAGCCATGCCGAATGGGCGGCGGATTACGCGGCGATACAGAGCACCGCGGACGACCCCCACGGCTTGACGGACAAACTGCTGCACCCCTCCCTTATCGACCTCGGCCCGGCCAACTTCAAAATGGCCACCGCCATCCGGCTGTTGAATGATCCGAAGCGCCAAGCTGACGTCACGGCACTCGGATTGGATTCGTACAAAACCCATTACGACCTCCTCGCGGCAGATTTGATTGACCCACAAAATGGCCTCACCGCCAAGCTCTACGGCCTGATGATTAAAGAAGCCGACGAGTGGTTTGTTGGCAAACAGGCCTATGGCAACCAGTGGGGCAGCTTGCCGCAAACCTTCAAGGATGCGCTCTATGTGACATATACCAATTTCGGCAAGAAATTGATCGAACAAAAGTACAGTGAATTAGCACCCGGCCAGGCTTACGAGCCTTTGCCCGCGGAAGGCACCGGCGGCGGCATCAACCACCTTGCCAACACTTTGCAAATCGGCGCGGCAATTGGCAGCACTGGCTATGGACAAGATGTGATCAAGATTCCTTCCACCACCGAACTCGTGAACGCCGCCAAGGCCAGCAACGACAGCGGGCTGGCCTATCGTTATGCGCTCAAGAACCTCAAGCCCGTCGCGCTGATCGGCCTGGACTACACCGCCAAAAATGTCCACGGCGAACTCGACCTCTACGATCCGGCCACCGAAGCCGGCAACCTTACCGACTCCTACCTTTCCGACCGCGCCAAGTTCTTGAGTTGGAAGATACTCGCCGATACCCAAGAGAAAACCACCCTGAGCGGCCCCAATGGCCCGGACAACTGGCAATTCACCGACCTACCCGGCAATTACACGCTCAACGTGGCGGGGTCCGACAGCACCCATCCCTTCCACAAGATAATATTCGACGGCGATACCGCCAACTGGATTGATGGCGGCACGGAAGCGGATTATCTCTACGGTGGTGGAGGCGACGACATCGTCAAGGGTGGCGACGGCAACGACTATCTGGAAGGTGAACTGGGTTCCGATGAGCTACAGGGCGGTAGCGGCAACGACACCTTAGTAGGCGGCCAAGGCGCGGATATACTCAAAGGTGAAGCCGGGAAAGATACCTTGATTGGCGGGATGGATACCGACATGCTCGAAGGCGGCCAGGGAGCCGACCGCCTCGAAGGCGGACTGGGCGTAGACACCTACCAACTCAACAGCAATGACGGCAACGATACTATCCTCGACGCCGACGGCCAAGGTATCGTCCAACTCGACGGCACGACGCTCAACGGCGGCGACTACCGTTCACCCGGCCTCTGGGCCAAGGGCGGCGTCACCTACCAATTCAATCCGGGCGCCAACGGGCGCGGCGACCTCATCCTC
>JAIOJO010000475.1 GCA_019911985.1 Sulfuricellaceae bacterium
CGATTGCGCAAAGAAGATACGATGGCCAGCAACACGGCCAAATCAGCGGCTGGCTCGGTAATTTTGACGCCACCCACGGCGTTGACAAAAACATCCTGATCGAAGCAAGCCACCCCGGCATGGCGATGCAATACCGCCAGCAGCATAGCCAAGCGGTTCTGCTCCAACCCCACCGACAAACGTCTCGGATTGGGTGCGTGCGCCTCATCCACCAAGGCCTGAATTTCTACCAGCAGCGGTCGCGTTCCTTCCTGGGTGACCATGACGCAGGAGCCGGTAACCTCCTGACTATGATGGGAAAGAAATAGCGCCGAAGGATTGCTCACCTCGCGCAAACCCTTCTCTGTCATGGCGAACACGCCCAGTTCGTTCACTGCGCCGAAGCGGTTCTTGAATGCGCGCACCAGACGAAAACTGGAATTACTATCGCCCTCGAAATACAAAACGGTGTCTACGATATGCTCCAACACCCGCGGCCCAGCCAAGGCGCCCTCCTTGGTCACATGGCCGACCAAAATCACGGCAATCCCCGTCTGCTTGGCAAAACGCGTCAACTGGGCGGCACACTCCCGTACTTGGGCGACGCTGCCGGGCGCCGATTGCAAGGCGTCGGAATACACGGTCTGAATCGAGTCGATTACCGCAATTCGCGGCCTCTGATCCGCCAAGGTGGAAATAATTTTCTCCAACTGAATTTCGGCCAGTAATTGCACCGCGCTGGCATCCAGCACCAAGCGCTTGGCCCGCAATGCGATCTGTTGGGCCGATTCTTCACCGCTGACGTAGAGTACCGCTTGCTTGACACTGAGGTGGCTCAAGGCTTGCAACAACAGGGTTGATTTGCCGATGCCGGGATCGCCTCCGATCAGCACTACGCCGCCGTCCACCAAACCGCCGCCGAGTACACGATCGAATTCGGCAATCCCGGTCGATTGGCGCGGAACCTCCTGCGCTTCCACCTCGCCCAAGGCCTGCACCCGGCTGGTGCTGGCCAAGGCCGAATAACGGTTGCCGCCAGCCGCTTCCGCCACAGTCTCCAGCAAAGTATTCCAGGCCATGCAATGCGGGCACTGGCCCTGCCATTTCGGGCTTTGCCCGCCGCATTCGGTGCACGTGTAAATTGTCTTTGCCTTAGCCATGCTTATAGCTCCACAATCGGCACTCGCGAGGTTACGGCACACAGTAGCTCATAGCTGATGGTTCCAGCCGCCGTTGCGACTTGATCGACCGGCAAGTCTTCGCCCCATAAGCTTACGGGACTGCCGATAGCCGCATCGGGAAGGCCATTCAGATCGGCGAACAGCATGTCCATTGAAACCCGCCCCAAGGTACGCGTTCGCAGGCCATTTACTAGAATCGGCGTGCCCGTCGGAGCATGGCGTGGGTATCCATCCGCATAACCGCAGGCAACCACTCCGACACGGGTGGATTGATCGGCACGCCAAGCGCAACCGTAACCCAGGCACTCCCCAGCCTGCAATTGCTGTATGGCAATGATCTCGCTCTTCAAGCTCATCGCAGCCTGTAAACTCAGTTCGGCCGCACTGTGCAGTGCCGGCATCGGCGAGGCGCCGTAGAGCATAATGCCAGGGCGCACCCAGTCGCCATGTGTTTCAGGATAGCGCAAGATGGCGGCAGAGTTGGCAAGGCTTTGGTCTAAGTTTAGATGCGCCGTAGTGTGCCGGAAAACCGACAAGGCTTGGCTTACGCCGATATCCTCATCCGCCGTGGCGAAATGGGTCATCAGGCTTACATGGCTAACAGCGGCACATTGCTGCAGGCGCTGCAAGGCTGGGTCAAATTGTGCGGGGCGAAAACCGAGGCGGTTCATGCCTGAGTTCAGCTTAAGGAAAACACGGAGTGGCGGGAGCGAATGGGAGTGCTCTAAATCACATAGCTGCCGCTCGCAATGGATCACCGGCCAAATATCCCTAGCCGCTATTTCCGCCAATTCATCTGCGCTGAAGAAGCCTTCCAGCAACAACAGCGCCTGCTTAAAACCGGCCGAGCGAAGCGCAAGCGCCTCGGCCAAGCTCAACACAGCAAAACCGTCGGCATCGGCCAAGGCTTGGGCCACCCGCAACATTCCGTGGCCATATCCATTAGCCTTAATCACCGCCATGACGCGGGAATTGGGCGCCATCTGCTTCACCAACGCAAGATTATGGCGCAGAGCTTGGATATGGATATAGACTTTGAGAGGGCGGCTCATAGCGGCACGTACTGGTGCGCGGCTGCCGCCACATCAAACCGCACCGAGCAACCATCGAAATTAGTACTGGCCTGCACTGGAGAAGCTCTCAAAACGGGTATATTCACCAATAAAGGTCAGGCGCACGGTGCCGATCGGACCATTACGTTGCTTGCCGATAATGATTTCAGCCGTGCCCTTCTCCGGCGAATCAGGGTTATAGACTTCGTCGCGATAGATGAATAGGATTACATCCGCATCCTGCTCAATGGCCCCCGATTCGCGCAAATCTGACATGACGGGGCGCTTGTTCGGGCGTTGCTCCAGGCTTCGGTTAAGTTGGGACAGCGCAATCACAGGAACATCCAACTCCTTGGCCAGGGCTTTTAAGGAGCGTGAAATTTCCGAAATTTCAGTGGCGCGATTTTCCCCGGAACTATTTGCCGACATCAATTGCAGGTAATCGATCACGATCAGGCCCAGTTTTCCGCATTGCCGGTAGACACGCCGAGCACGCGCGCGCAAATCTAGCGAATTGAGCGCGGGAGATTCATCGATGAAAAAAGCGGCATCATTCAATTTCCCCAAGGCATACGTCATGCGCTGCCAATCTTCGTCCTGGAGTCGGCCAGTACGCAGCTTATGCTGATCCAGGCGGCCAACCGAGCCGATCATCCGGGTAACCAGTTGGGTTCCGCCCATTTCCATACTAAAGACAGCCACCGGCAGGCCGGCGTCCAAGGCAACATTTTCTGCAATATTCAGCGAGAAAGCCGTTTTACCCATACTCGGCCTCCCGGCGACGATGATCAAATCGCCCGGCTGCAGGCCGGAGGTCATGCTATCCAGGTCGGCAAACCCGGTCGGCACACCGGTCACTTCGCTTTTATCTTCCCGGTTGTACAAGGTGTCGATGCGTTCAA
>JAIOJO010000476.1 GCA_019911985.1 Sulfuricellaceae bacterium
TCCTAATGGCGCGGCTAAAGAAACCGATCCAACAGCCTGCGGCTATGCTTGTCCAGCGCCTGAATGTCGCGGATCAGGAACTGGATGCCGTGGCTGTCGGCGATGAGCAGGGAGGGGGTGGCGAAGCGGCGGATGTCTTCCTCGCCTTTGAGGACGAAGGCGGTTTCGCCGCGGTCGGTTTCGACCTGCCAGGTGGAGGGGGTGGCGAAGCTGGAGACATGGAGGATGCGGCGGATTTCCGGCATGAATTCGCGGCTTTCGAGTTCTGCCGCTATCAGGGTTTGGATGTCGCCGGGCAAGCCGGACAGGCGATCTAGCCAGACCAGTTCGCGGCCGTCGCTATCGACCAGCGCGATCCCTTCGCCGGGGGCGGCGACGGGGAAGGCGCGCACCGGCACGACGCCTTCGTGGCGCTCGCCGCCGGCGCCGGTGAATTCCAGCCGGCCGTAAGCGTTGCGTTTCAATTGGAAGGCGTTCATGCCTCGTCTCCTTCGGCTTCTTCGGGCCAATCCCGGTCGTCCATGTCGGTATCGACGTTGCGCATTTGCGCCTGGTAGAGGCGGAAGTAGGCGCCTTCGCGGGCCATCAGTTCGTCGTGATTGCCGACTTCGACGATCTGGCCCTTATCCATGACCACCAGCCGGTCGGCGCGGCGCAGCGTGCTGAGGCGGTGCGCGATGGCGATGGTGGTGCGGCCTTGCACCAGGTTGTCCAGCGCTTTCTGGATTTCCTTTTCGGTGGTCGAATCGACCGAGGAGGTGGCTTCGTCGAGGATCAGGATGCGCGGGTCGATCAGCAGCGCACGGGCGATGGAGATGCGCTGGCGCTCGCCGCCCGAGAGGGATTGGCCGCGCTCGCCCACCAGAGAGTCGTAGCCTTGCGCCAGGCGCAGGATAAATTCGTGGGCATGGGCGGCGCGGGCGGCGGCGACGATTTCCGCGCGGCTGGCGCCGGGTTTTCCGTAGGCGATGTTCTCGGCTATGGTGCCGAAGAATAGGAAAGGCTCTTGCAGCACCAGGCCGATGTTGCTGCGGTATTCGGTCACAGGCAGGGCGCGGATGTCCACGCCGTCGAGGTGGATCGCGCCTTCGGAGACGTCGTAAAAGCGGCAAATCAGGTTCACCAGCGTGCTTTTGCCCGAGCCGCTGTGGCCGACCAGGCCGATCATCTCGCCGGGGGCGATGTGCAGGTCGACGTCGCGGATCACGGCGCGGTTGCCGTAGCGGAAGCCCGCCGAGCGGATGTCGATGCCGCCTTTGACTTGACCGAGGTGAACCGGCTTGAGCGGTTCGGGCACGCTGGAGACGTGGTCGAGAATCTCGAATATGCGCTTGGTTCCCGCCGCCGCTTTTTGCGTTACCGAGACGATGCGGCTCATCGAATCGAGCCGCGTGTAGAAGCGGCTGATGTAGGCCAGGAAGGCGGTCAGCACGCCTACCGTGATTTCGTTGCGCGAGACTTGCCAGATGCCGAAGGCCCACACCACGAGCAGGCCGATCTCGGTGAGCAGCGAAACGGTGGGCGAGAACAAGGACCAGATTTTGTTGATCTTGTCGTTGACGTCGAGGTTGTGCCGGTTGGCCTCGCGGAAGCGCACCGCTTCGCGCTGCTCCTGGGCGAAAGCCTTGACGACGCGGATACCGGGTATGGTGTCGGCCAGCACATTGGTGACTTCCGACCAGACCCGGTCGATCTTCTCGAAACCGGTGCGCAACCTGTCCCGCAC
>JAIOJO010000477.1 GCA_019911985.1 Sulfuricellaceae bacterium
GCCGCCCGACGGCCTAGATCCGCGCATCAAGAGCCTGAACTACCTCAACCACATCCTGGCGCGGATGGAAGCTCGGCGCAGCGGCGCCCAGGAAGCGATCCTGCTGAACGGCGCCGGCCACGTCGCGGAAGGCAGCGCCGACAATGTTTTCGTGGTGCGCGACGGCGTTCTCTACACGCCGCCGACCTCGGACGGCGCCCTCGAAGGCGTGACCCGCGGCGTGGTGATGGAGCTGGCGCGGCAACGCGGCCTGCCCCTGCGCGAGGCATCCCTGGCACCTTACGACTTGTACACGGCGGACGAGGTTTTCCTCACCGGCACCGGGGCGGAGCTGATCCCGGTACGCGAGGTGGACGGGCGTGCCATGACGGCTTGTCCCGGCCCGGTGTTCCGCGCCTTGCAGGCGGATTTCCGGGTTCTGGTCGAGCGGGAGTGCGGGACTTAAAGAGGGCGTTTAAAACAGCTTCTAGGGCTCCACGGGGCTGCGGGCTGCGATTGGATGCCTTAAGTTTGGCTTAAGCTTGATTTGTCATCATGGTTAATGCATAATGACATTAGCATAAAGCCGAAAGGAAACCCATGAAGAATCCACCCTCCCTTAAAAAGGCGCTGTTGTTCGCTTGTTCCGCGCTGGCTTTGGGCGCGGCGATGCCGCTATCCTACGCGGCCGACAGTTTCAGCGCCGACAAAACGACGGTGTATCCGGGTCAAACCGTGAACGTCAGCTTCGCTACCGACGGCAGCCGCAGCGACGACGTTTACGTCGCGTTTCCCTGGAGCGGCTCCTTACTGTTTCTCAACGAGCAGGGGGGGATAGGCGCCTATGCCGCCAAAACCGCGACCGCGGCGCGTTTGCACAAGCCGGCCGGCGGCACCTATACGGTCTGGAGCTTCACCATGCCGGAGGGGTTTTACACCACGCTGACGCTTTACCAGGTGCGGGGAACGGCCGGAACCGACTTGCTGGCGGGAAACTACGACCCCACTAGCTTGCACAGCGTAACGATCACCTTCGCCCCGACGCCCGCGCCTCCGGCTCCTTCGGGAAAATCGCTGTATAGCGCCAACTGCGCCATGTGCCATAGTGCCGATCCCCGTGCCGACCCCTACCAAAAAGTGTTGCGCGGCGCCAACAACCCCGGCGCGATTTCCTCGGCCATCCTTAACGATAAAGGCGGCATGGGCTATCTATCCACGCTCACGTCCGTCGAGGTTGCCGCGATTGCGGCTTGGTTGGCCAACCCGATTTAACGCCCCGAATTCATCAAGAAGGAGAAAATCATGTTCCAGTTGAAGAAAATCGCCGCCTGGTCGCTGCCCCTGATCGCCTGCGTCATGGCCCAGCCGCTGGCCCAGGCCGATCGCATCGAAAACGGACGCACCGTCGGGCAAACCGGGCAGACCGTGAATGCCAGTTTGGTGGTGGATCAACAGCGCAGCGACAATGTCTACGTCGCGGCGGAAATCGGCGGCCAGCTCTGGTTTATGAACGCGCAAGGCGCTTTCCAGCCTTACCAAGCGGGCCAGCCCACGCCTTCGGCTTTGCAAGCGCCGCAGCCGGGAAGCTATACCTTGTTCGATCTGTCCGTGCCGCCTAGCCTATCCGGCAAAATCAAGCTCTACACCTTGCGCGGCGAAGCGGGAACCGACATCGTCGCCGCGGCGCAAAGCGGGAAGGCGGATTTGTCCACCTTGCAGCAAAGCAGCTATAGCTTCAACGAGCCGGCCCGTTCCAGCCACGACTATAACGGCGACGGCCATCCCGACGCGGATACGAACGGTGACGGCATCGAGGACGAGCAGGGCGGAACAGCCGCCGGAGCAAGCCCGTCCGCCGCTTCCGCGACGACCGCCACGGCCGCCGCCGGCACCAGCCAAGGCGCAACGCTCTATGCCGCCAACTGCGCTTCATGCCACGGCGCTGCCGGCAGCGCGCTCGCCGGCATCGGCGCCGCCACGGTGCGCGCCGCCATCGCGGCCAACCGGGGCGGCATGGGCCGCTTGGCTCAGTTGACCGACGCCGACTTGAGCGCCATTACCGCCTATTTAGGCGGTGCATCGGCTGCCTCGACAAGCGCGGCCGCCTCGACGGCAACCGCCAAGCAATGCGCGTCCGGCCGGAGCGAAGAAGGCCGCTGCGAAACCGAAACCGACGACTAGAGGCAATGCGATGAAAAAAATCCTGCTGGCCTTATTGCTGGCCTTGGCCCAGGCAAACGCCTTTTCGGCGGCTCCCGGCGAAGGGCGCGCCGCACCCGATTTCACCGCGTCCCGGCTCGACGGGCAGCCGGGCAAACCTTTCGCTCTGAAAGATTTGCGCGGCAAAGTGGTGTATTTGGATTTCTGGGCCTCTTGGTGCCCGCCCTGCCGCGCCTCTTTTCCGGTGCTCGACAAAATGTATAGCGAACGGAAGGGGCAGGGCCTGGAAGTGATCGGAGTGAACAAGGATCAAGAACCGGCGGAAGCGGCGAAATTCCTGGCCGAGTATCCCGTTTCGTTTCCTTTGCTGGCCGACCGCAAGGATACGCTTGTTACACTTTTCCACGTGAAAGCGATGCCCAGCGCCTATATAATCGACCGCAAAGGCACAATCCGCTTCGCCCACCTCGGCTTCAACCGAGATACCGAGGCCCAAATCGAGGCGGAAGTCGCTCAACTCTTGGAGGAAAAACCGTGAGGTTTATCGTTAAATTAGTTCTGGCCGCCGGCTTAGCCGCGCTGTCCGCCTGCACCAGCGTTCAGCCTTGGGAGCGCGGTTATCTCGCCAAGCCGGAAATGGCCTTGGATTCCGATCCCGCCGAGGCGAAACTGATGCAGCATCTGTATTCCAGCAAGGAAGCGGCTTCCGGCGGCTACGGCGTGGGTGGGGGCGGATGTGGCTGCAACTAAATCCGGCACCGCGGCAAAGGTGCTGGATGCCTTGCTCAAGGCGGCGATAGCCCTGCCGATCTGCACGCTGCCGGCCAAGGCCGGCCAACTGGAAACCGCCAACGGCGGCATCAAATACCTGAACTATGCGGAAGGCGACGGCCGTATCGACGTCAATTCTCCGCTGCTGTGGTTCCAGGGGCCGCTGGCGCAAAACTACGACATTGCGCTGAGCGCCACGCTGGACAGCGTTTCCGGCGCCTCGCCGCAGTACGTCAGTAACCAAAGCGGAAAGCCCGTGCATACCCTGAGCGGCGCCTCGATCATCGAGAACCGGCGCGCCGCCGACGTCAAAGTGACGCGTTATCTGGGCAATATGAGTCTGGGCGCCACGGCCTCGGTTTCGTCGGAACACGATTACTTGTCGCGGGGCGCGGGCATCGATATGCGCTTCGATTTCAACAACAAGCTGACCACCCTGGCCTTGGGCAGCGGCGTCACCTCCGACGACGTCGGGTCGAGCATCGACAGAAGCTTGCACGAACAGCGGCTCAGCCACGATTTCTTGATCGGGATAACGCAGATCATTAACCCGCTCTCGCTGGTGCAGAGCAACCTGAGCTTTAGCGAGGGGCAGGGCTACTACAACGATCCGTACAAATTTACGCTCTTCTTTTTCCCCGGGAGCCCCGCCCCGGTGCTGCATAGGGATATTCGCCCCGACCGGCGCCGGCAGACCGCCTGGCTGACCCGCTACCGGCGTTTTTTTCCGGCATGGGAATCGGCTTTGGCAGTGGATTACCGCTATTACGCCGACGACTGGGGCGTGCGCGCCCACACGCTGGATTTTTCCTGGAGCAAGAATTTCGGCCACGGCTGGAAGCTTCGCCCCGGCCTGCGCTATTACAGCCAGCGCCAAGCGGATTTCTACGGGACGGTATTTTCGTCCTCCAGCGGGGTCGGGTCCAGCGACGAGCGCTTGGGCAGTTTCGGCGCCCTCGCGCCCTCGCTGAAGGTCAGCAAGGAACTGAGCGCCGACACTTCCTTGGATGTCGCCGTGGGCTATTACCGCCAGGAGGCGAAATACAAGGCGGGCGGGGGCGGCAGCAGCGACCTCGCGCCTTTTTCGGCGCGCTATCTGATGCTCGGCCTGAATCGCCAGTTCTAAGCCCTAGGGAACGCCTTAGGCAGGGCCGCATGCAGCTTTACCGTTTCCCCTTCAGCGCGATGTCCTGCGACAACGATCTGCAACTGTATGCGGACAACGCCCCGGCTGCCGAAGAGGCCGCCCGGCACATCGTCGCCGAAGTGCGGCGCATCGAGCGGCGCTATTCCCGTTACCGCGAAGACAGCATCGTCAGCGAAATCAATCGCCAGGCAGGCTTGGACGAGTTTGCGGTGGACGAAGAAACCGCCGCGCTACTCGACTACGCCGCCGCTTGCCACGAGCAAAGCGGCGGCTTGTTCGACATCACCAGCGGCGTGCTGCGCCGGGTTTGGAATTTTTCCGCGGGCGAACTGCCTGAGCCGGACAAAGTACGCGCATTGCTGCCCCTGGTGGGCTGGAACAAAGTGCTGTGGCAGCGCCCCCAAGTCTTCTTGCCGCTGCCCGGCATGGAGCTGGATTTCGGCGGCATCGGCAAGGAGTACGCGGTAGACCGCGCCGCCACCGTCTGCCTGGAGGCCGGAATCGGCCATGCGATGATCAATCTGGGCGGCGATTTATGCGCCGTGGGGCCGCACCCGGACGGCAGCCCGTGGCTCGTCGGCATCCGCCATCCGCGCCGGGAGAACGCCATTCTGGCCACGTTGCCGCTGTATTCCGGCGCGCTGGCCAGCAGCGGCGACTATGCCCGCTTCATCGACGCCGGCCGCCGGCGTCGA
>JAIOJO010000478.1 GCA_019911985.1 Sulfuricellaceae bacterium
ACCAACACGATCAACCAATGCCAAATGCTAAATGAACCCATTTACCTTCTCCTCAAATTTGCCGCTCATTAAAATCGGGCTCGACTGGCGTAGGCCTCAGACATGGGCCATGTTAGCGCCGCCGATAATGTGAACATGCAGATGAAACACCACCTGCCCCCCGCCCTTGCCGGTGTTGATCACGGTTTTAAAGCCATCGACCAAGCCGTGATCTTGCGCCAACTTCGGCGCCAACAACAACATTTTTCCGAGCACTTCGCCGTGACGGCCATCGCACTCGGCCAGCGAAGCCACATGAAGCTTCGGGATCACCAGCAGGTGAACCGGCGCCGCCGGATGGATGTCGTGAAACGCCAGCAGTTCGTCGTCTTCGTAAACCTTCTTGCTCGGCAATTCGCCCCGGGCGATTTTGCAAAAAATGCAATCCGTCATGCTTGCCCCGCCTCCATCACAATGCCTTTATTCCGTCCGGCTCGCCTTTTCGGCGATTCCCGACAAACCTTCCCGCCGAGCCAGTTCGCGCAACACATCCTCCGGCCCCAAGCCCTGATGGGCCAACAGCACCAAGGTATGGAACCACAGGTCGGCGGTTTCGTAGACGATCTGCTCCTTGTCGCCATTCTTGGCGGCAATCACGGTTTCCGTCGCCTCTTCGCCGATTTTCTTGAGGATGCCGTCCAAGCCCTTGTGGTAGAGCTTGGCCACATAGGACGATTGGGGATCGGCGGATTTACGCTGCTCCAGGATTTCCGACAAGCGGAAAAGAATATCGTTCATCCGGTTCTATTTCTTGTAAATTTCGGCGGGATCTTTGATGACCGGCTCGACGCTTAGCCATTTCCCCCGCTCCAGCTTCTGGAAAAAGCAGTTCTGCCGCCCGGTATGGCAGGCGATTCCGCCCCGCTGCTCCACTTTGAGCAAAACGACGTCCTCGTCGCAATCGATGCGTATCTCCCGCACCGTCTGCACATGCCCCGACTCCTCGCCCTTGTGCCACAATTTCTTGCGCGAGCGCGACCAGTAAACGGCCTCGCCGATCTCGGCGGTACGCTTCAGCGCTTCGCGGTTCATCCACGCGAACATCAGCACAACGCCGCTGTCCGCGTCCTGCGCGATCACCGGAACCAAACCCTCGTCGGTCCAATGAACCTTGTTCAGCCAGGATTCGTTCATCGCCTTTACAGCCTCATCTCGATACCGTGTTTGGCCATGTATTGCTTGGCCTGCTCCACCGTGTATTCGCCGTAGTGAAAAATGCTTGCGGCCAGCACGGCATCGGCATGGCCCTTGAGTATGCCGTCCACCAGGTGGTCGAGATTGCCGACGCCGCCGCTGGCGATCACCGGCACATCCACCGCATCCGCCACGGCACGGGTCAGCTCCAGGTTGAAGCCGGTCTTGGTGCCGTCGCGATCCATGCTGGTGAGCAGAATTTCACCGGCGCCCAAGGCTTCCATTTTCTTCGCCCATTCCACCGCGTCCAAGCCGGTATCGCGGCGGCCGCCGTGGGTGTAGACATTCCAGCCGAGCGAGCCGTCGGCGCGATCCGCCTGCTTGGCGTCGATCGCCACCACGATGCACTGGGAACCGAAGCGCCCGGACGCGTCCGCCACCAATTGCGGGTTGGTGACGGCGGAGGTGTTGATGCTCACCTTGTCCGCCCCGGCGTTGAGCAGGCGGCGCACGTCGTCGATGCTGCGCACCCCTCCCCCCACCGTGAGGGGGATGAACACCTCGGCCGCCACCGCTTCGACGATGTGCAGAATCAGGTCGCGTTCGTCGCTGCTGGCGGTGATATCGAGGAAAGTCAGTTCGTCCGCGCCTTGGGCGTCATACCGCCGGGCGATTTCCACCGGATCGCCGGCATCACGCAGACCGACGAAATTAACGCCCTTCACGACGCGCCCGGCGGTCACATCGAGGCAAGGAATAATACGTTTGGCTAAACCCATTTAGTCGCTACCGCAAAGAGATGGCAAATCGACCGACGGCTTAGAGCTTGTCCGTAAATAATTTGGCGCTACGTTGCCGCGAATCCGCGATGGCTGCAAGGCGCGAGGCGCGGGCCATGGTTGTTCCATTGACGAGCCTCGCAACGCCACAGACGCGCGGATTCGCGGCAACCCTCCGGGCCGGGGGCTTTTGAGCGCATCCCTTTGTCGCCAGCCGCTTGTTGTGAATGACACAACCGCGCGTCTTGCTTCGCGGCCTGCGCTCAAAAGCCCCCAGCGTAGCGCCAAATTATTTACGGACAAGCTCTTATTCTGTTTCATGGTATTTCCTTTACGGCTCAAGCCGTTTCGCCCAGTTCGTCCGCCAGCTTCTGCGCGGCGGTGAAATCGAGCGTTCCTTCGTAGATCGCGCGCCCGGTAATGGCGCCCATGATGCCTTCGGCTTCAACGGCGCACAGATCGCGCACGTCTTGCAAATCGGTAATGCCGCCGCTGGCGACGACAGGTATGGTCAGCGCGCGCGCCAGGTTGACCGTGGCTTCGATATTCACGCCGGTGAGCATGCCGTCGCGGCCGATGTCGGTATAAACAATCGCCTCGACGCCATAGCCTTCGAATTTCTGCGCCAGGTCGACCACGTCATGGCCGGTCAGCTTGGACCACCCATCAACGGCAACCTTGCCGTCCTTGGCATCCAGGCCGACGATGATATGGCCGGGGAAGGCATCGCAAGCATCGTGCAGGAATCCGGGGTTCTTCACCGCCGCGGTACCGATGATGACATAGCTGATGCCGTCGTCGAGATAACGCTCTATCGTATCGAGATCGCGGATACCTCCGCCCAACTGCACCGGGATTTTGTCGCCCACCGCATCCACGATGGCCTTGATCGCCGCCTCGTTGACCGGCTTGCCGGCAAACGCGCCGTTCAAGTCCACCAGATGCAGGCGCTTGGCCCCTTGCGCCAGCCAGTGGCGCGCCATTGCCGCGGGGTCCTCGGAAAATACCGTGGCATCCTCCATCACGCCCTGCTTGAGGCGCACGCAATGCCCGTCTTTTAAATCAATCGCTGGAATTATCAACATGATCGAATCACACTATCACTATTAAAATCTAAGCTGGCCGTTTATTCGGCGGCCCCGGAGCTGCCATCCCACAAAATAAAGTTCCCCAACAGGGAAAGCCCTGGCGTATGGCTTTTTTCCGGGTGAAACTGGACCGCGAAAACATTCTCCCGCGCCACCACGCTGGCGAACGCAAAGGGATAATGGGTAAACCCCGCGATCAGGTCGGGATTGGCGGGTTCCACATAATAGCTATGGACGAAATAAAACCGCGTGCCGTCCTCGATGCCGGCCCACATCTTGTGCTCGCCGGTGCGGAAAACCTGGTTCCAGCCCATGTGGGGCACTTTCATCTTCTGCCCCTGGGCGTCGACCATCGCCTCCTTGGGGAAGCGCCGCACCGTGCCGGGCATCAAACCGAGCCCGGGAACATGGCCTTCCTCGCTAAAATCGAACAGCAACTGCAAGCCCATGCAAATACCCAAAAAGGGCTTGGTTTTCGCCGCCTCTTCCACCGCCTGGCGCAAGCCGCGGCTATCCAGTTCGCGCATGCAGTCGGGCATGGCGCCTTGGCCTGGGAACACGACCCGACCGGCCTTGGCGATGATGTCGGGGTCGCTGGTGACGGCCACTTCGGCCTTCGGCGCCACATACTCCAAGGCCTTGGCGACGGAGTGCAAATTCCCCATGCCGTAATCGACGACCGCAATATCCACCATGCTCAAAGCGTTCCCTTGGTGGACGGCATGGCGCCGCCGAGGCGTCCGTCGATTTCCAGCGCCATGCGCAACGCGCGGCCGAAGGCCTTGAATACCGTTTCCGCCTGATGATGTGCGTTGATCCCGCGCAGATTGTCGATGTGCAGGCTTACCCCGGCATGGTTGACGAAACCCTGGAAAAACTCGCGCACCAGATCGACATCGAATTCGCCGATGCGGGCGCGGGTGAACGGCACCTCGAATACCAAGCCGGGACGGCCGGAAATATCCAGCACCACGCGCGACAAAGCTTCGTCCAGCGGCACGTAGGCATGGCCGTAGCGGCAAATGCCTTTCTTATCGCCGACTGCCTGGGCAAACGCCTGGCCCAAGCTGATGCCGATATCCTCGACGGTGTGATGCGCGTCGATGTGCAGGTCGCCCTTGGCGGTCACTTCGAGATCGATCAAGCCGTGCCGGGCGATCTGGTCCAGCATGTGATCGAGGAAAGGCACGCCGCTATCCAGCTTGGCGGCGCCCGTGCCGTCCAGGTTCAGCTTAACGCCGACCTGAGTTTCCAGAGTATTGCGATTGACTTGGGAGGTGCGCATGGGTGTTCAGTTGAAGCTGTTGAGCAGAAATTCCTTCCATTCTAACCTAGCCTGACAAGGTGGCATAGCGGCGAGATGGCATGGCATCGCAAATCTAACCGAGAATCTCCGTTAGAGCGCCGATCAAAGCCGCGCATTGCGCATCCGTCCCGACCGTGATGCGCAAGAAAGGCGCAATGCGCTCCGGTTGCTTGAAGTGGCGCACGATAATACCGCGCTCGCGCAAACGGGCCGCCAGTTCGGCTCCGCCGCGCAGAGGATGGCGAGCGAAAACAAAATTGGCCGCCGACGGCAACACCTCGAAATCCAGCACTTCCAGGTCGGCCACCAAGCGCGTGCGACTGGCGATCACCTTGGTGCAAGCAGCCTCGAAATAGGCCTTATCCTCGATGGCCGCAGACGCGCCGGCGATGGCGAAACGATCCAGCGGGTAGGAGTTGAAACTGTCCTTCACCCGCGTCAAGGCTTCGATCAAATCGTCCTGGCCGATCGCGTAGCCGACGCGCAAACCCGCCAGCGAGCGGGATTTCGACAGCGTATGGATGACCAGCAGATTGGGATAGCGATTCACCAAGCCCAGTGCCGACTCGCCGCCGAAATCGACATAGGCCTCGTCCACCACCACCACGGAGTCGCCGTTCGCCTGCAGCAGGCGCTCGATTTCGGCGAGCGGCAAGGGACAGCCGGTGGGGGCGTTCGGGTTGGGGAATATGATGCCGCCGTTGGGGCGGAAATAATCGTCTACGCGAATCTGGAAGGCCTCGTCCAGCGCCACCGGCTGGTACTCGATGCCGTATAGGCCGCAGTACACCGGGTAAAAGCTGTAGGTGATGTCGGGGAACAAGACCGGCGCATCGTGCTTGAGCAAGGCCAGAAAAGTATGCGCCAGCACTTCGTCGGAACCGTTGCCGACGAACACTTGCGACGGCGCTACCGCATAGAACGCGGCGATGGCCTCCTTCAGCCGATCACAATGGGGATCGGGATACAAGCGCAGCGTATCGCCCGCCTCGCCGCGCATCGCCTCCAGCGCCCGCGGGCTGGGGCCGTAGGGATTTTCGTTGGTGTTGAGCTTGACCAGCTTGGCCAGCTTGGGCTGCTCGCCCGGCACATAGGGCGTCAGGCCCTGCACCACGGAACTCCAGTAGCGGCTCACGTTAGGACTCCTTAATCCGGCTAGCGGCGTTGGCGGTATTCGGCGGAACGCGCGTGCGCCTGCAAGCCTTCGCCGTAAGCCAGGGTGGCCGCTACCCGGCCCAGCGTGTCGGCGCCCTGCTCCGAGACCATAATCAGGCTGGAGCGTTTCTGGAAATCGTAGACGCCCAGCGGCGAGGAAAAGCGCGCGGTACGCGAGGTTGGCAACACATGGTTGGGGCCGGCGCAGTAATCGCCCAAGGATTCGCAGCTCATGCGCCCCATGAAAATGGCGCCGGCGTGCTTGAGCTTGGGCAGCCATTGCTCGGGTTCGGCCACCGACAACTCCAGGTGCTCGGGCGCCACCTGGTTGGATACCACCATCGCCTCGTCCAAGTCGCGCACCTCGATCAGCGCGCCGCGCCCTTCCAGCGCCGCGCGTATGATGTCCTGGCGCGGCATCTCGGGCAGCAGGCGATCCATCGCAACGGCCACCGCGTCGAGGAAGGCGCCGTCCGGGGAAATCAGGATGGACTGGGCCAATTCGTCGTGCTCCGCCTGGGAGAACATATCCATGGCGATCCACTCAGGATTCGTTTGGCCGTCGCAAATAATCAGGATTTCCGA
Source organism: Sulfuricellaceae bacterium (assembly GCA_019911985.1). GTDB lineage: Bacteria > Pseudomonadota > Gammaproteobacteria > Burkholderiales > UBA9220 > JAIOJO01. The sequence goes on from JAIOJO010000478.1 coordinate 6,087, forward strand.
CGGCCCGGCCACCATGTCTATGCCCACCACGCCGAAAACGCGGCGCTTGGCGGCAGCGACATAGGCATTGCCGGGGCCGACGATCTTATCCACCTGGGGTATCGTTTCGGTACCGTAAGCCAGCGCAGCCACCGCTTGGGCGCCGCCGACGGTGAATACCCGGTCCACGCCGCACACCGCGGCGGCGGCCAGCACCAGTT